>NZ_JBHUWH010000019.1:0-37845 GCF_042670125.1 Kitasatospora sp. NPDC057198
CGCAAGACCGCGCACGCCGAAGCGATGATCAAGGTCGCCATGATCCGCCTCATGGCCGCCCGCCTCGCCGGCGAGGAGATCGAGCCACACGGCCCTATCGAGACCGAAGCAGCCCGCCGCCTCGCCGACGACCTCAACAATCAGTAGCAGGCCAATTACCCCACACTTTCTGAGCCGCACGGGCTGTGCGCTGTACCTCGGCGTACCGGCGGCGGTGGATTTTCGCGATCACTCCTTCGGGCAGGCGGAAGACGAAGTTGCGCCCCTCGTGGAGGAGTCGGGCTCCCGTCGGGTCGAGACCGGCGAGCGCGGTGGCATGGTGCAGGGCGGTCCGGGCGATGCGGACCGGGTGCTGCTGGGAAGGGCGGGCCGGTGCGGCCGTGCTGGTACCGGGGGCGGGCATGAGGGGGTGTTCCTTCGGGTGAGTGACGGGTGCCGCCCCGCGCCCGTCGGGGCGGGGCGGCACCTCCGGATCAGTGGCGGACGGCCTTGACCTTGGCGTTCATCACGGCCCACAGCTTTCGGCGGTCCCAGCGGGTGACCTCCGGGAGGTGGTCGGAGAGCGCCTGCGCTTCCGGTGTCGCCAGGATCTCGGCGCTGATGAGCGTGGGCAGCAGTTCCTCGGTGACGTAGGTCCGGTCGATCGGTCCCAGGCCCGCGGGCGGCAGGTCCTTCTCCGGGATGCGCTGCCTGTCCTTGTCGGGCCCGTGCTCGGTGGTGGGCCGGTCCGCGCCGGCCTGCCCAAGGACGGTGGCCGCGTGTCCGCCCACCCACACCATGTGGCGGTAGGTGAGCATCCGGTCGGCCCGGTCGTCGGGACGGAAGACGCCGTCGTCGCCGAGGACCGAGCGGTCCAGGGCGTAGGCGCGGTCGGCGACGTTGTCCATGGTGAGCGGGGCGCGTCCCTGCGGCCAGGAGTTCCAGTCGCCGCTGATGAAGCCCAGGCGCAGGTCCTTGACCATGTTGGAGAGCACCGAGCGGAGTTGGTCGCTTCGCTGCTCGGGGTTGCCGAAGTTGGCGTGGATGGACGCGGCCGAGAGCTTGCGGCGGCTGCGGGCTCCGGTGTCCGGGTGGAGCAGGTAGAGCCGGACCGTGGCGGGGCGGTGCCGGATCTCCTCCGGGTAGTGCGTCCAGTCTCCGGAGGGCTGGAACACCTCGGGGTCGTAGAAGATCACGTTGCGCTTGCCCGGACGGACGTTGGGCGCCTCCACGAAGGCCAGGCCGAGGCGGGTGCCGACCTGCTGGGCCTGGTCCGGCAGCAGCTCCTGCAAGGTGAGCAGGGCCGGGCGGATGCCGCTGGCCTGGACGCGATCCTCGATCAACTCCAGGAACTCGGAGACCTTCCTGCCGTGCTGGATGTTCCCGTTGACGTGCTCAATGACGTCGCTGGGGAGTGGTGCAGTGCTCATGCGGGTGCCTCTCGGTGTCGGGTCCTACTGGAAGGCGCGCCGGGGAATGCGCCGGACCGGCGGCGGTGCCCGGGTCCGTGGTCGAACGGACGGCCGGGTCACGGCCGCGATGGCGAGAGGGACTTGGCGGCGGTGTTGGTGATGACGGCGGTGGCCAGGGCGAGGGCGGCAGTGATCCGGTCGTCGTGGTCGGTCGTCAGGGTGGCCGGGCCGCCGACACCGCACTCGGCGGCGATGGCCGCCAGCCGGTGGCGCTGTTCGGCGGGCAGGCCGTCGGCCAGGCGGTGGCGGGCGAGTTCGCGGGCGCTGTAGCCCTCGGGCGCGGCGAGCGCCCGGCCGACTGCGGCGACGTAGACGCCCGCGGCGTCGGGGAGCCGCCCGGCGGCGGTGGCGAGGTCGGCGACGGTCAGGGCCAGGCGGGTGTCGAACACCTCGCTGCCCTCCCACGGGGCGACGGCGGCGTGGGCGCGGAGCAGGGCCTCGGCCTGCTCGTCGGCCGGGGCGCCGTCGAGCAGCGTGCAC
Organism: Kitasatospora sp. NPDC057198; assembly: GCF_042670125.1. Taxonomy (NCBI): domain Bacteria; kingdom Bacillati; phylum Actinomycetota; class Actinomycetes; order Kitasatosporales; family Streptomycetaceae; genus Kitasatospora; species Kitasatospora sp. NPDC057198. Next base: position 1,932 of record NZ_JBHUWH010000019.1, read on the forward strand.
GCCACGGTCAGGGCGGCGGCGATCGCGGACTCCCACTCCTCCTCTACGGGGAGGTTGCAGGCCAGGGCGCGGGCGAGGGCGGTACGGCCTTCGAGGGCCATGGCGACGGTGGCGACCTGGCGAGCCTCGAAGAAGCGGGTGCCGGGGGCCGGGGACTGCTTGAGGTGCAGGTGGGCCTCAGCCCAGCGGCCGTCGCGCACCAGCGCGCGGGCCCCGTCGAAGACCCGGATGTCGTTCAGCCACGTGCGGACGTCAGCGCGGTCGGCGCTGCTGGCGGTCAGCCCGGCGAGGGGGATGATCAGGCCGCCGGGGAGGGTGGCGTCGTCGTTGTCGGCGACCGCGCGCAGCAGCTCGTCCAGGACGGCGAGCGCAGCGGTGCCGTTGCCCGCGCGCAGTTCGAGGTGGGCGAGGTTGACGAGGGGTTCGAGGGCCAGGCGGGCCAGGTCGGGGGCCAGCGGGCGGTGGGCGAGGTAGAAGCCGGCGTGGTTGTGGCACAGCACGCGGGCCAGGCCGGGCAGGCCGCGGTCGGAGGCGAGGAGCGCGGCGCGGTTGTGGACGGTGGTGGCGGTGACCGGGTTCCCGGTGTCGGCGGCCTGCCGGGCGAGGTCGGTGAGCTGCTGTACCCGCTGCTCCAACGGGGCGGCGAGGGCGTGCCTGCGGGGGACGAGGGGCAGGCGGGCGAGGGCGTCGCCGAGCGGGCCGGTGGGCCGGGCGGTGCGCTGGGTGGTCATCGCAGCACCGCCTCGTCTGAGCTGACCAGCTCCAGAACCGCACCCGCGGCGGCCGAGGCAAGGGCGGCCTGCTGCTCGTAGGGCAGGCCGAGACGGTTGGCGGCGAACAGCTGATGGTGGGCGAGGACCGCGCGCTGCCCCCGCCACAGCTGGCCCTCGTCGGCCAGCGCCCGCAGGGTCAGGCCGTAGACGGCGAATGCGCCGAACCAGGGCGCGGCGTGGGCGAGTCGGCCTTCCAGGAGGGCGGAGCCGGGGGTGGTGTCGGCCCGGAGCAGGGTGCGGGAGGCGTCGACCAGACGGCGGTTCGAGGCCGGCTGCTGGGGGCCGTCTGCGGACCGGTTCTCGGCGACCTGAGCCCAGGTGTCGCCGATCTCGTACCAGTCGAGTCCGGCGCCGCGCATCGCGGCCGTACCGAGCAGAAGCCACAACTCGGCCCGCTGGTCGGTCAGTTCGCCCCGGTGCACGGCGGCGAGGTAGGTGAGGGTGTGGCGGCTGTCCTGGTGGAAGAGGCGGTGGGCGGCGGGCAGGGCGGCGTGGCCGCCGAAGGCGTAGGTCTCCGGCTCGTAGATGGCCGGGGTCCAGTCGTCGATCATGCCTGCCTCGCGGCACATGTCCAGGACCTCGTTGACCGCGGCCGCGGTGGTGACGGCCTCCAGGGTGCCGGAGGCGGCCTCGCGGTAGCGCAGCCGCCAGCGGTCGCCCTTGCGCAGGAAGTGCCAGCAGCCGATCAGTCCCTGGTCTTCCAGGGCTATCAGGGCGGGCCCGAGGAGCCGGACGGCGTGCTCCTCGGGGGTGTCGGTGGCCAGGTGCAGGTGGACCTGCGTCCAGGCGCGGTCGCCGGTGGCGAGCACCAGAGTTCTCCTTTGGATCAGACGAGCAGCAGCAGGGCGTCCCAGCCGGTGCCGGGGTCTTCGGCGGCCAGGGAGCAGCGGGCGAGGGCGATGCCGGCGGTGCCTTCGAGCAGGCCGTGGCCGGTGGCGTCGGTGCCGGGGTCGGGCAGGCTGCTGGCGGCGGCGAGGATGCGCAGGGCGATGTCGTGGTCGGTGCGTTCGGCGAAGCGCCGGGCGGCCAGGCGGACCCCGGCGGTGCCGTGGCAGACGGTGCCGTCGGTGAGGCTGTGGGTCTGGTCGGGGTCTTCGAGGGCGTCGAGGAAGGCGGCTTCGGCGGTGCGGGCGCGGTCTGCATCGCCGGTGGCGCGGGCGGCGTGGTGCAGGGCGGTGGCGATGCCGGGGGTGCCGTAGCACCAGGACGGGCGCAGCGGCTTCGACTGCCGGGTGCACCCCTGGTCGGCTTCGGCGGCGGTCAGGGCCTCGGGCCACCAGGCGCGGGCGGCGCCGTTCTGCTGCCAGGCATCCATCCAGTCGAGGATCCGTTCGATCGCCTCCAACTGGCCCGGGACGCGGGTGCCGTCGAGGTAGGTGAGGGACAGCAGGGCGAGCGGGCCGGGGGTGCCGTGTGCGATGCCGAAGTTGCCGTGCCCGCCCGGGTAGCGGTCGTCCTGCTCACCGCTCGGTGCGAGGTGAGTCCACCAGCCCGAGCGTCCGTGGACGGGAAGGGTGATCCGTACCAGGTAGGTCAGCACTTCGCGCAGCAGTTCCTGCGAGCGGCGGGTCCGCAGGTGCGCGCCGAGGCCGGTCAGGCCGCCGAGGAGATCGAACTCGTGGAATTCGGGCCGCTGCGCGGTGTCGATGCGGTGGTGAGCGGCGGCCAGGCGCTGTTCCACCACGTGCTCCACTGCGGAGTTCAGGCCCGTGCGCGGCTGGTGGTAGGTGCGCGGCCAGTGGCTCGCGGCCAGGTGCAGGATGTGCGCGACGGCGGGCGCGCCGTAGAACACGGAGGCCCCGGTGAAGGAGTTCACGGGCTGGCTCACGCACGCGGTGATCCACTCGTGCGCGGTGTCCCAGCTCCCCCGGCCAGTGGCGGCACGCTCGATGTGCAGCAGCGCGGTGGCGAGGCCGCCCTTGGCCAGGGACTGGCCCCACTGGGCGGAGGCGTCGGCGGGTGGTGCGAGCAGTTCGGCGGTCGTGCCGGTTGTCCTTCTCTGGCAGGGTCGGTACGGGCCTGGGCGGTGCGGATGAGGGCGGCGGCGCGGGCCAGGCGGTGGCAGGTGCGCTCGCTGAGCGGATCGAGGCCGACGGCGCGGGCGTGGTGCAGGTGCAGCAGCGAGCCGAGGACGTCGCCGGGCTCCAGCTCTCCGTCCCGGTCGAGCGCCGTGCGGTAGTGGGCCAGTTGCCGCCCCCGCACCTCCCACTCCGAGGCGAGCGCGCGGCCTTCCCCGGTGAGCGCCAACCGGTTCGGGCGGTCGGCGAGTTCGGCGGCCAGCCGCGGCGCAGAGTGCGGTAGCGCGATGTTGCTGTGCCTGGGTATCCGCTCCAGCAGCCAGGCGTGGCCCGCGTCGAGGCCGAGCAGCGCGGCGGCGAGGTCGAGCATGCTCGCCGCCGTCACGGTGGCCGGATCGGTGGAGGTGGCGCGCTGGTAGGCGAGTTGGGCCAGCACCGCCCGGGAGTCGAGGGAGAAGAACTCCTCCGCCGCCCGGAGCGCCGCCCCGCGCCCGTACCGGCCGGACTCCGGCAGGTAGGTGTCGAGTTCCATCCGCGTCAGCAGGCCCTCCTCCCGCATCTGCTCCGCCCACCGGCCGATGCGTTCGGAGGCCAGCGACCACGCGGCGACGGCGGAGACCGGGATGCGCAGGCGCACGTGCGGCTCGGGGTCGGTGTGCCGTAGGAACCACCACTGCGGCGGGACCACCCAGCCTTCGATCAACCCTGGGACGCGGGAGAGGAGTTCGTCGGCGCGGCGCGGGTTGCCGAACAGGCGGGCCGACAGCCACCCGGACGCGCCGGGCAGGTGCCCGGACCGGACGGTGACCGGCCTCCCAGGGCGGGGACGGGCGGCGGGCAGCGGGGTGCGGGTGGAGTGCAGCTGCACGGTGACCTCGTGGGCCCGGCCGCACCACCGGTCGTCGCCCGCCTGCGGGGCCTCGATCAGGATCGCGGTCGGCTCGCGCAGCAGGTGATCGCGCAGCAGCACCAGGTGCTCCGGAAGGCGCAGGTCCAGCGGCAGCCGCAGGTCGTTCTGCGACAGGTACACCGCCGCCGGGACGTTGTACCGGGCGATCCACTCGCCCGCCGCCAGCCGCCACTCCTCCCAGGGCGCGTTCTTCCCGGGCAGGTCGGCGGCGGGCAGGTGCCAGCGCGCCGCCGACAGCACCACCTCCCCGTAGCGCACCCGCGGCAGGTAGGGCAGCCGCCCGGCCGCGCCCCAGTTGAACGTGGTCAGCCACGGGGTGTGGGCGTGGGTGATCTCGCACAGGAACCGCACCAGCGGGTCGGTGTGCACCCGGAAGTCCACCGCGTTGAGGACCCGCACCTCCACCGGGCGGCGGTCGGAGAGCCGCACCAGCCACATCCGCCGCCCGTCCGCACACACGCCCAAGTCCTCCAGCCGGAGCACCGAACCGATCTGCGGGTACTCGCCCAGCGACAGCAGGGGCAGCAGCGCCGGGGCCCGGGCCACGTTCTCCGCTCGGGCGTACAGCGGGGGCGCCGAGATCTGCACCACCAACACGTTGGCCCGCAGCGGCGGCACGGCGGCGATCGCAGCCTCCAGCTCGCGGCGGCACTCGGGCTCCAGCAGGTACAGGAACCGGCCCACGGTCGTGCCCGCCCCGCGCGGCACCGCCTGCACCACGGGGGCAAACTGCGCGGCCCCATGGGTGAACGGCCCTACACCGTAGGCCGAAAGCCGCACTGTCAGCTCGGCGTGCGGCTGCACCGCCCCGTCGGGCACCGGGTGCGGGGCGAGGCGCTCCAGCAGCGGGCCGTGGAGGTCGACCTGGTCCAGGCGCTCGACGGTGGCCATCTGAGCCAGCGCCAGAAGCTGGGCATCGCGCGGGCCGAACTGCGGCGGCACGTCGGACAGTACCGAGTCCCGGTAGCGGGCGGGGAAGCCCATCCCGGTGTCCGGGTTCACCAGCTCCAGCACCGGCACCACCGCGCCGGGTCCGAACCGCTCGGCGAACCGGCGGTGGTAGTCCACCCACACCGGGTGCCCGTTCGGGAACGGCGACAGCCGGGTCAGCACCTCGGCCGCGCCGGCCACCAACGACGCCACCCGCCGGGGCAGCACCGCGGGACCGGCGTCCAGATGCAGGTCCACCATCAGCGGCGACGGCCCGTCCGGGACTCCGCCCGGTTGGCGGGTCAGCTGCCGGGTCAGCCGGGTTCGCAGGGTCTGCTGCTGCGCCGGGTCGTCCAGCTCGTTGTGCCGGGCCAGCTGCTCGCGGACCGTTCGAAGGGTGTTGCAGGTGGCTTCGGCGGCGGGGACCTGGTCGAGGCCGGTGGTGCGGGCGATGGCGAGCAGGTGGCCGAGCGGGTCGGTCGCGGTCGTCGGCAGCCGCAGGATGCTGATCAGGAAGCCCTGGCGCACCAGCTCGCCGAGCATCGCGTGGACCTTGTCCGCCGGGGCGGCCGGGAAGCGGGCGGCGAGTTCGCCGAACGTCACCGACACAGGGCCGTCGGCCGCCTCCAACACAGCCAGCATCGGGGCAGTGGCGCGGACGGACACCTCCGCCGGTTCCCCGTCCTGGAGGTTACGGGTCACCGGCAGGACGACGCGGCCACCGCGGAGCACCCGCAGCTGGTTGGCCGTCACCGGCAGCAGATCACCGACCGCTTCCTCCAAATCCCGCACCACACCGGCCAGCCAGCGCGCATCCGGCCGCGCCACCGCCCGGGACGCACCCCAGCGGGGCGTGGCGGCGTGCTCGCCGAAGGGCACCGCGGTCACCCCGGCGAACAGCCCGAAGGGTGTCGCCCGCTGCTGGCGCAGCGCGTACTGCATCACCGAAGCCGTCAGCCGACGCAGCCGCCGCCGGGGTACGTGGTCGAAGTTGAAGACCACCTCGCGCACCCGCGCGGCCAGCTGCGGGCCCGCGCCGACCTCGACCGCCGCGGCGAAGTCGGCGTCCGACCAGACGTGCTGGAGCCAGGCCCGCCAGTTCGCGGTGGCGTGGGGGCCGGTGTCGGCCAGGTCGGGCCACCAGGACGGCCCGGCCCCGGCCGGGCGGGCGGCGGCCCGCAGCAGGGCCGGTCCTGCGACGGCGTACACGGGTATTCGCCTCGATTCCGGGAGATTCAGGAGGTTTCGGGAATGCCGGGGCCCGGCGTGCGGCGGCTTGACGGCCGCACGCCAGGCCCGGTCACACAGGGAGAGGGGCTGTCAGACGTTGCCGCCGAACGAGGCGCAGGCCGTGCCCGCACAGGTGGCGCCACAGCCGTCGTCGGTGGAGCGCAGCAGCGCGGCCACCGGGTCGGCGCCCTCGACGATCGTCACGTCGAGCTCGAAGTCGTCCGCCGCGGCGGTGCCGGTGAGGGTCTGGGTCATGGTGCTTCCTCCTTGAGTCGGTGGTGCAGGACCTGGCCGCGGACTACGGCCAGGAGATCGTGAGCCGGACGTGGGTCTTGTCGACGACCAGCCCATCCGGGAGCTCGTCGTTGGGGGTGCCGATCGGCTGGGCGGTGAAGACCGGGCCGCTGCCGGTGCGGTGGTCGCGGTCCCACTTGCGCACCTCGGTGTTGATCAGGGCGGCCAGGGGCCCGCCCTCGGGGCCGAAGCCGTGCGCGCCGAACTCGAACGTCACCGGGTCCTCACTGATCTTGCGCAGCGCGAGGTAGGCGAGGCTGCCGCCCTCCACGATCACCGGGCACGCCATCCGGTTCGCCGGGGCGACCGTCCCGGTGTCCAGCTCCGGGTCCACGGACATCAGGCCGAACCCGGGCAGCGAGGACGCCAGCCACAGGTACAGCGAGTCGAACGGCTCCTGGGTGCCGACCGCCACCCCGGTCCACCACTCCACGCGGGGCGTGTCCAGCACGCCGCCCAGACGGCTGGTGTCCGGACGCTCCAGCTCATCGAAGCGCAGCCCGATCTCCTTCGTGCCGCGCGGCAGCACCAGGAACTCGTCGTGCGCATCCGTACCCTGGATCTTGACGAAGCCGGAGACCGTCGCGGACACGCTCACCAGCCGCTCGCCCTCCCGACGGAAGGTGATCGAGCGCGTCAGCCCGTGCATCCGCAGCGGCACGGTGATCGTCCCGCCCTCGACCAGAGCGCCAGTCCACGCCGGCGGCAGGTCCCACGCCCCGACCGTCACAACGATCCGGTCGAACGGACCGCCCTCCAGCGGCCCGGAGCCGTCCGCCAGCACCACCCGCACCCGCTCGTACCCGGCCTCCGCGAGGCACTTCTCCGCGCGGTCGGTGACGAACGGGTCGATGTCGACCGTCACCACCTCGCCCTCCGGGCCGACGAGTTCGGCCAGCAGCGCCGCGTTGTAGCCGCCCGACCCGACCTCCAGCACCCGCATCCCCGGCCGCACGTCCGCCTGCTCCAGCATCTGCGCCTGGATCCGCGCAGCCGACACCGAACTGACCGCCAGCCCGTGCCCGTCCCGCTTGGTCACCAGCGCCCGCTCCGGCTCGTACGCCTCCGCGACCGGAACCTCCGGGGCGAACACGTGCCGAGGCACGGCCAGCAGCGCGGCCGCCACCTCGTCCGTACGGATCGCGCCGCTGGAGCGCAGCGCCTCGACCATGGCCGTGCGTAGCTGGTCGGGAGAGGACTGGCCGGTCGTTTCCGCCGTGGCGGTCATCGCAACTCCTACTCGTCGGCCGCGGCGAGCGCGGCGCTTCTGTGCGGGGGACGTCGGGGCGTCCCTACTCCAGGCCGATGCATGTCGGCGCGGCCCGGGAGATCATGTGCTGAGTCAGACGGTCATGGCCGACCACAACCGGCCCGGTAGGCGGGGCTCCGCTCCGGTGCTGGCCCCGGCCGAGAGCACGTACACCGTCTGGTCAACGAGCAGCGTCAGCGCGAAGTCCTCGCCGAACACCATGGCGGCCATCGCGGCCTCCTGCTCCTCGGCGATCGAGAAGACCTGCCGGGCCCAGTGCGCGTCCTGCGGGTCGAACTGCTCCGCCATCTCGCGCAGCCTCGTCACGATCCACAGCGCGGCGACCCGCGGGGAGGACGCCTCGAACGTGGCAAGGACCATCCGGCGCCCTGCCCCGGGCGCCAGCGCCGTCACCTCGCACCAGTACGCCTCGCCCACCCGCTCCGTCTCGGCGAAGGCCGGGCCGGGCCGGGCCGCCGGAATGGACCGGGGGCGTCGCCCAGCGCGGCAGCAGCCCGGCGCTGGAGAACGCCGGCGCGACCGGCGCAGGCGCGCTCGACCGGCCAAGCCGCAGCGCGCGGAGTAAGGCGCGCTTCACCGCGCCCGGCCGTCGTGCCTTCATGCTGCTGCCCTCAACTGGCCCTGGTGATGGACCTTGGCCCACACGATCTTGTCCTCTCCCGATCTCTCCACGCCCATGGCCGCCGCCAGGTCCCGCACGAGCAGCAGTCCCCGGCCGCCTTCCTCGCGCGGCACGAGGGCCGTCTGCGGCATCAGGTCCGGTCGACCGTCCACCACTTCGACCCGGCAGCCGTCACCGACCTGCCTCAAACGCACCAGGACGCCGCGGCCGGGGACCACCGCGTGCACCACGGCGTTGGTGACCAGCTCGGCCACGATCACCAAGAAGTCGTCCACCACCTCGCTGTCAGGCTCCCAGCCACAGTCCGCGAGAACTTGCCTCGTCCAGCGACGGGCCGCTCCGGCCGACTTGGGGTCGGTCGCGAACTCCCGCTCCGAACAACGGTGGTGACTTTCCGCCAGTCCGAATGGGTGACTCTCGCCCTGAGTGGTGTTCTGAGGTCTGTCGGCGAGCATGGGGACTCTCCTTGAGGCGACGAAACAGGCATGTCGCACCTTCGACCCCGGCCATTGGCAGACGGTCTGCAGGAGCGGGGCTGCCGCTGTCTGACGTTCAGTCAACGCCCGTGCTAGTGCTCTGACCACATAGGTTCGCCGGGTCGGTCGGCCGCAGTGGGCTGGCTGCCAGCGGGCGCCCTGGTTGCCACGGAGGCGAGCGTGTTCTTGGGTCTAACCTGGCTCCGTGACGCAGCAAATGAGCACAGTGGTCCTGATGTGTGGTCTTCCGGGAGCAGGCAAGACCACCTATGCGATGGAGCTGGTGCGACGCGGTTTCGCTCGGTTGTCCATCGACGAGGTGGTCTGGCAACGACTCGGGCAGCGTGACGCCGGCCTGGTACTGGAAGCCGGGGCATTCGACCAGCTCAAGGAAGAAGTCCGCCGCGAGCAACGCCAGGAGCTGGTCGAACTGATGCTGGCCGGGCGCGACGTGGTGGTGGACTACAGCTTCTGGAGTCGCGCCGCCCGCGACGACTACAAGACGTTGATTGAAAGCCATGGCTGCCGCTGGGAGCTGGTCCACCTCAAGGCCGACCGGACCACGCTGGAGCGTCGCCTTGAGCGACGCAATAGCATGGCAGGCGCCAACTCTGTCACCGTGGATGAGACGCTGTTCAACCGCTACGTGGCCAACTTCGAGGAGCCCAGCGGAGAGGGTGAGCGGGTCGTCATGCAGCTTTCACCTTGAAAACCTGAAGCTGCTCGACGGGGAGGGGGCGTCCGCCCCATCTGATGCCTTTCTCGCTATGGATGCGGGCCCGTTCGCGGCGTTGGGCGGCGAGGACGTCGGGGTGGCGGGCGTTGGTGTTGCGCCAACGGAGGTAGGCGTGCAGGGCCCGGGTCTGGACGGTGTGGTTGCGATGGTTGGAGTTGGCGACGGTGAACTGCCGCAGTGGCCCGAAGTGGGCCTCAATCGGGTTGGCCCAGGACGCGTAGGTCGGGGTGAAGCACAGCTCGACGCGGTTCTTCCTCGCCCAGCGCCGGATTTTCTCGCCCTTGTGGGCGGACAGGTTGTCCAGGATGACGTAGATCGGGGCGCCGTCGGGTCGGGCCGCGCGGATCGACCTCAGTGCGGCCAGGGTGTTCGCGGCGCCCTTCTTGCGCCGGTTGACGCCCCACAGGATGTCGTCACAGGGTGTCGTCACCGGCCGAGTAGCAGCCGTGGAAGTAACGGACGCCGTGGGTGCGGTGGTAGGTTGCGGGATGCCGCTCGGGCTGGCCGGCAGGTGCCCAGCCGGAGCCGGCGATGGGGCGGATGCCGAGCGGGCCGAACTCGTCGAACGCGAACACCCGGTCCGGGAACCGCTCCAGGACCTCTTCGATTCGGTCGGGCTCGGTATCACGCTCGGGGTCCGGGGAGTCCTTCCAGGTTTTGGTGCGCTGGAAGGTGATGCCGCGGCGGGCGAGCAGGCACCGTAACGCCTCGCGGCCGATCCGGATCACCCGGCCGTGGACTTTCCGCAGGTAGGCGGCGAGTTTGCGGATGGACCAGCGGGTGAAGGGCCGGCCGAGTCTGGTCGGTCGGGTGGTGGCCGTCCGGACGACGAAGTCCTCGTCGTCAGGACTGAGCAGGCGGGGACGGCCTCCCGCCCACCGAGGGTCCAGAGCGGCCAGGCCGATCTCGTTGAACCGGTGGATCACGTCCCGGACGGTGTCCTCGTCGGCCTGCACCAGTTGGGCGATCACCGGGACCCGGTTCCCGCCGGCCGAGGCCAGCAGCAGCATCGCCCGCCGGAACCGCACCGAACTGGTGGAGCCCCGGCGCACGATCTGCTGCAGCTTCTGCCCCTCCTGGTCGGTCAACCTGCGCACACGGACAGGCTCAGCCACCACACCCCCAACGATCGGATCAACGGACGCCACCGCACATCCAACCGCCACGACCACCAACCCGGCGAACCTTCCCGGTCAGGGCACTAGTCGCTACCCGCGACGACATCAAGGCCGAGATGCACAGTCAGCGAGAACAACACGGCTGATGGCCCAGCGCCCCTGCCTCACGGTCGGGGCACTTGCATGGCCCAGGTAGCAATCGCGGCACCCACCCGCATGCGCCAGTTACGGAGGAGCCTGAAAATGAAAGGACATAGTTCCTTCAGTCCTCCGTGGGGTGAGGACATGATCACCGATACCTTGGCAGCTTCGTCGTCCAGCTCCTCGCCGTGGTGGCTGACCCTCTCACTTACCCTGGGAGGGATGATCATCACATTCCTTGGCACCTATCTGGTCGCCAGTAAGCAGGCAGATACCCAGGTTAGATTGAAGAGCGCCGAAATATCCGCAGCCAAGGCACAATCCCTGAGGAAAGAAAAACTGGATTCGTTCAGCGCATTCCTCAATGCATCCGATTCAACTTGGCAACTCTCGAATGACTTCCTCGTGAAATCGCGCACAGGGTCGCTTGGTGAGTACCGCGAAGAGTCTCGCGAAGTGGTGACAGAGCTAACGAGATCATATCTGGGCGTCCTCGTGGCTAGTTCACAGAAGACGAGAGACGCTGCGACGAAGTATAAGGAGACTCTGAGTCTCCATCTCCAGAGGGCGGCCAAATCAGAGTGGCAAGACGATACCGCTACTGACCGCAAAGAATTGCTCGACGCCATGCGAGAGGAACTTGAGGGCGATGCTGCAACCCTGGGGCCAGCACAGAAGTAGTGCAGCCGAAAGTGAATATTCCGCACGACGCTTGAGGCCGCCCATAAAGAGCGCCCTTAAAATAAACTAACCCACCCGAGTCGCGTTCTTCCTTACCCATGCAAGAAAGTCCCCCTCGGAGGCGAACGTCTGATAGCGCACTCTATCGAATCCGTTATTGTCAACCACGGTTGCATTTCTCATACCGCCATCCGTTTGAAGATCTCCAACGGCCTGCCAGCCGGTATTCTTGTCAATCCACATAAAGGTTCCCATTTTGGCCTCCGCCGCACGAATGGGATCTTGCGAAGAACAACATCGACAAGGGGATTCGAACGGACTGCTCGCAAACTGTGACCCCTACGCCGTATCTCAGGCTACTGCTGTCGGACCATCACCACCCCTGGTGGCGGTCTGCCATCGGCTATCGGACTAACCGTCGTCATCGCTGGCGTACACCTCCTCGGCGTACCACTCGCCGGGGCCGGCCAGGATGACGACCTCGGCTTCGTCCAGGCAGCCGATGCCGGTTCCGGGTACCGCAAGGACGCGGGTTACGGGGATGTCGCCGCTGATCAGGTAGCCGTTGACCTGCCTGCCCTGGGTGGCGAAGTCGTGGGCGACGTCCTCGTCGGTGGTCGCGGAGGACAGGGGGCGCAGTGGCAGGTCGGTGACGCTGCCGTCGCCGTCGAGGTCTTGGAGGTGCGAGTCATCGTAGTCGCCGGTGAAGCCGCGGTGGACGGTGACGTGGGTGACGCCGATGGTGGCGAAGTGCTGCTGGGTGTTCTCCCACATCGCGGTGAGGAAGGCGTCGAGGACGTGGCCGTGTTCGCAGGTGATGCGGTCGGTCTCGGCGGTCAGGTCGTCGTCTCCGTGGTCCCAGTCGAGGGTGTCTTCGAGGTAGAAGGTCCGCTGGGCGGCTTCCTGGAGGGCCAGGGCGTTGGGGTCGTGGTCGTTGGCGGTGGAGGCCCAGCCGTTGGCGAGCCGGGAGACGGCCTCGGCCCGGACGAACTGCTGGTACTCCTCGGCGTTCATCCGCTGGTAGCCCCAGGGGTCGCGGCGGGTGCCGCTGTCGAGGTCGGCTTGTTCGACGTACTCGGCGTACCCGCTGGTGCCGGACTCGGCGCGGTACGCGGCGAGGTGGCCGTCCCGGACCCGGGTGAGGCGGTCGCGCTGCTGCTCCGACAGCAGGTCGTCCAGCACCGAGTTCATCGCCTGCGCGAGCGAGTCGCACATGGCGGCCTTGACCGTTCCGGCGGACCGGTTCCTGCTGCCGAGGAGGTCGGCCGTGCTGACGCGCTGCCCTTCCGTGCGGGTGCCGGGGAGGGCGACGTGGCCGGCTCCGGCGTGCTCGGCGAAGCGGCCTTGGTGGTCGCGCGGGTGCCGTTGCTCGTCCCACGGCACGGCCTTGTGGCGCAGCCGCAGGACCACGGCCGGAAGGCGCTGCCGGTCGGCTCCGTCCGCATCCCGGGGCAGTGGGCCGGGGTGAGCACCGCGGGCCGGGGTCAGGCTGGGCTGGCCGGTCACTGCGCTGCCTCCCAGCGCCAGGTCCCGGGCCCGGCGAGGATCACGACTTCCGACTCGTCCAGGCATCCGAGCCCGGTGACCGGGGCGGCGATCACCCGGGCCGCGGGGACGATCCCGCTGATCACGATGCCGGGCCCCTCGGCGGTGGCGAAGCCGTAGGCGATGTCCGGATCGAGGGAGAACGCCGACAGGGGGCGCAGCGGCGGGTCGGCGACGGTGTCGCCGTCGGCGGCCCAGTCGGCGGGCGGGCGGCCGTCGGGGGTGGCGATGCCCCGCCACACGGTCAGGTAGCCGAGTTCGGCTTCGGCCAGGTGCGTCTGGGTGCGATCCCACATCGCGGCGAGCATCGCCTGCAGCCCGGCGCCGAAGTCGGCGCGGTGCTCGGCGGTCTGCTGCGCGATCTGGTCGACCATCGGCCACTCGGCGACGGGCTGCAGACCGAAGTGGTCGCGGGCCGCGTCCTGGAGCGCCAGCGCCGGGGCGTCCTCGTCGTTGGACGTCATCGCCCACGTGGCGACGACCCGGTTGACCGCGTCCCTGCGCAGCAGACTGCGCGCCCGGTCGGCGTCGACCTGCTTCCAGGAGGGCTCGGCGGCCGAGTTGCCCGGTTCGGCCATGTGGACGAGGCCCGTCGCCGGGTCCTCGAAGGCGTGCAGCTCGCCGGCCTTCACCCGGTCGAGGGCCGCCCGGTCGGGCCCGGTCAGCAGGGCCTCGTCAGACAGGTGTCGCAGATCGCCGGTGAGCCCGTCCACCACGTTCGACTTGTACGCCTGGGCGACCCGCTCGCTCTGCCCGTCCCGGAACACCAGGCCGTGCTGCTCCTCGTCGAACCGCAGCTCGGCCCGCGGGGCTCGGGACGACTGGCCGGCCCCAGCCCGGATGCGCTCCAGCAGCGGATCGAGTCCGGCCCCGGGCACCTCGGCGAACCGGCCGCGGCCGTCGCGCGGGTGCTGGTGCTCCTGGAAGGGCTGCTTCTTGGTGCGGAGTCGCAGCCGGACGACCCTGGCGATGACGAACACATGCTCCCCTCCGGTCTCGGTGGAGGGGCAAGCGTCCCGTTCGATGTGCTTAGCGTCAGCTTCGGCAACTACGGTTGTCTGAGTAGCGCAGAGGTTGAGAGGCGAGGGCCATGGCGATGCCCTGTTCGTGCGGGTCGGAACTTCGTCCGGAGTACAACTACTGCCCGGGATGCTCCCGGCCGCTCAGCCCCGCCATCACCGTGGAGGACCTACCCGGCAGTGTGGTGGGGCAGTCGTTGTGCCACACATTCCGGGCCCTGTCCGCGCGGACGTTCGAACTCCTTGCCCAAGACCACTTCGACGGGGGCCGTCTGGTGCCTCACGAGGACGATCTGACGCGGCTGAACCTGATCGATCTGATTCGCCTCCACGAAGATCAGCTCAGCTCGCACCGCTTCATTGCGAAGGAGGAGGCGCAGAACGGCTCGGACTGGCAGTGGTGGCTTCACTCTGGGGATGTCGGGATCGGGTTGCGAGTGCAGGCAAAGCGGGCTGGCCGCGGCGGTGCGTTCAAGTTCGACGCCCCAGCCGGCTCCACGGGCCGCAGCCAGTGTGACGCGCTGATCCAGACAGCCGACGAGGACGGCATGATTCCGGTCTACGTCCTGTACAACCACCGGAACTGGGTACCTCGGAGGAGGTCCGGCACAGTCAAGAGCTGCATGCACGGGTCTGGGCAGCAGGCCCATCTGGGCTGCACGATCGTGTCTGCGCGGATCGTTCAGGCTGGCCTCGACCACGGCTACAAGGGCTACGCCAGAGCACGAGATCAGAGCGTGCCGTGGCACAAGCTGTTCTGCGAAGGACCGGAGAACAGTCTCCACGGTCTGGACGCTGCAACGCTCAGGTTCCAGCGGATGGACCGGGAGGGCGCGGACGCTGTTCGATGGGCGGACGAAGCTGCCGCTGCCAAGAAGGAGAAGGCCAAGGCCGAGGCGTCCAGGGTGAAGGCGGGAGGGAAGCCTATGCCCGACCGCCCCTACGAGGAGCGCGTAAGGACGCTGCCCTTCCCTGAGCTGCACGTCACGGGGCTGGATACGGGAGGTCTTGAAGTACCGTTCGATGACGGGCTGTCTTCTGGGTATTGGCCGTTCTCCGAGGTGGTGTCGGACGAGTTCAGGGGTGCTGCTGCTCCACGGCGGCACCGCTTGCCGGACTACGTGAAGGACCTGATCGCGGGCCGGGAGATCGAGCAGCCGGACGAGCGGGTCAGTTGGGTGGTCGCCATGGATCTGGGCGAGGGTCAGGGCAAGTCTTCCTGAGCTGCTCCGCGCGGAACTCCTGCTTCGGGGTCAGGTGATTACCTGACAGGGGCAGGGTGGATTCGATAGATCTATGCGGGTGAACGACGACTCTACGCCGCCCGGCGAACCACGCGAGGACAGCGGGTCCACCTCTTTCTCCGAGTCCGTGAGGAACTGGTACCAGCGGCACAAGCCGAAGATTCGCATCGCACTTGGCGTCGCCCTGACCGTAGGTGTGGGCGTGGTCGCGGCTCTGGCTACCCAGCGCCCCGAGGGCGAGAAGTACGAGGCTGAGAACGTCGAGGCACCAGTCCCGAACCATGACACGACGGGTGCCTTTCGTCAGTCCGCCCTCGATCCTGACCGCGACCCATTCCTCCGCAGGCTCCCCCCTGGTCAGAGCCCCAGCGAGGCAGCTAAGGCGAGATACAGGGAGCTGACGGGCAACGGACTCCCGCCCGGCTACACCGTGGTCCGCCGGTGGTTGTTCCTGGGCTCGGAGGACGAGGGCCCCGACGAAGCTGCGGCCTGAGTACCTGGCGGGCCGTTGGATCAGATGGCCAATGCGGTGCGCTCGATCTTCACTGATCTCTCGTAGGTGTTCAGGCCCTGTTACCAATCTGCTGCTCGGCTTCGTCGCGGAGCTGCTGGGGCGCGGCCTTACCGAAGGGCTGGCCGAGGACGCGGCGGGCGGCTTCCTGTCGGGCGATGCCGAGCACCTGGGCCAGGCCGTCGAGCGTGTCGACCGGCTCGCCGTTGGGGTAGCGGACGTCCCAGCGGCGGGTGCGCAGCCAGTCCTCGTTCAGGTGCTGCCGGTCGGTCGGGGGTGTTCCGGTGGTCATGCTGCATCCTCACACGAGCTGCGGCGGGCGGTCCGGAGGGAGTCAGCGTTCGAGGTGCCAGGCGAGGCAGCAGCGGCAGTTGACGGTCTGTCCGGGCGGGGCAGTCGGGTCTCCGGGGTGGCGCAGCAGGTCGTCTCCGACGGTGAAGGGCTGGCCGACGGGCTGGGTCTGGCCGTCGGCGGCGTCGTGGTCGGGCCGGGTGTGGCCGTCGTCGTGGGCGACCCACCTGCGGACGAGGCCAACTCGGGCGCTGGCGGTGGCGGCTTGGTCGCGGGCGCTTTCGACGGTGGCGGTGGCGAGGCGGCCGGCGGCGGTGCTGGCCCAGGTGGCGAGGGAGCGGCCCCAGCTGCGGGCGGTGTCGGTGATGCCGGGCAGGGCCTTGTCGTCGCGGTCGGCTTCGGTGATCTGTTCGGCGAGGGCGTGGGCCTGGTGGGCGAGCGAGTCGGCGAGCAGCGGGGCGAGTAGGGGCCAGACGGCGACCGGGGTGCTGGTGGTGCCGATGGTGGTGTGCAGGTCGTCGGCGGCTGCGTCGGCGGCCTGTTCGATGAGCGGCTGGAGGGCTTGGGCGGCTTCCTGCTGCCAGGTGGCGGCGTCGACGATCTGCTCGGCGGGTAGCTGCTTGGCACCGGCGCGCGGGTCGGTGTGCCCGCGGTCGTCCCAGTGGCGGGTGCCCTTGCGGTGCTGTGGGGAGTTGAGCCGGGCGACGGTCCGCTCGGTCCAGCGGGTGGCGAGGGCTTGGAGGGTGTCGTCCAGGCGGGCGCGCAGGGCGTCGGCGGCGGCGGCGTCGAGCGGCAGGTCGGTGCCGGGCCCGAGTGCCTTGGCGGCCTTCGGCGGTGCCGCTTCGAGGGCGGGGGCGTCGGCGGCGCTGGCGGGGAGTGCGGTGCGCCCGGCGGGCACCCACAGGGCCCGGGTCTGGGGGGGTGTCCTCGATCTCGTCGGCGTATCCGGCGAGTTCGGCGTAGGAGCGGATCGAGCGGACGCCGGCGGCGACTTCTTCGCGGGCTTCGGTCAGGCGCTTGCTGCGGGGCTCGCGCAGCACATCGATGTCGGAGGTGTCGAAGTAGACCTCGTTATCCTCTCCGGCGTCGTCCTGGAAGGCGTCGGCGATCAGCCGCAGGTGCGGCGGCATCGTGATCTCCCAGAACGTCGTCTTCTCGGCGCGGGCGTTGTCGAAGGTGCGGCCGGAGGCGTTGCCGAGCTGGGATTCCGGGACGCCGAACGCCGCGAGAAGTTCGACCTTGGAGGTGGCGGCGACGGTCTCGTACGCCATGTCCCGGGGCGAGAGAGAGGTGTCGGTGACGGTGACGGCGCCGCCGCTGAGGACCGTCCAGCCCCCGGCCGCGGAGGGCCCTGTGGCGAACTTCGAGCGGAGCAAGCGCAGTTCGGCGTCGTCCATGTCGCCGTCGATGCCGATGACGCCGCCGGGCCGGGCGTCGTTGTTGACGAAGCTCAGGTTGTAGTGGCGGGTGTAGAAGTCGAGGTCGGCGCTGAGGCCGGCGGCCTCCAGTGGGGTGATGCCGCTGTACGGGTCGAGCGGGTGGGGGTTGCGAATCCACCGGACCTTCTCGACGTCGAGGTTGCGCAGTTCGCCGGTGACGGTGACGGTCTCGAAGTGGGAGATCAGGTCGTTGCCGGTGGACGGCACCGGGCGGGTGCGGCCGGGCGGCAGCAGGTCGATGCACAGCAGGTCGCCCCCGCGGCTGAAGGTGGGCTCCAGGAAGACGCCGCGCTTGGAGAGCAGCAGTTGCATGCTGACGCGCTTCTTGAGCGTCCAGGCACCCTCGGCGGGGTTGGCCCGGACGTTCATCGCCCGGTAGAGCGGGTGGGCGTCGTGGGGCGGCAGCGGCTCGTCGGAGGTGCCGCCGCGCGGCCGGACCCGCAGCGGCCGGTCGGCGGCGTGGTTGGAGATCGTGTCGACGGCCTTGTAGATCCACACCGCCCGCTCCATGCCGTCGCGCACGGCCCGGTCGACGGACCAGGGGCGGGCCCGGTCGACGCCCGCGGGCGTCCAGCCCGGGGAGAAGTCCGCGAGAGACTTCACGGTCGGGACGGGGCGGCGCAGGGTGGGGAACCAGCGGCGGG
Source organism: Kitasatospora sp. NPDC057198 (assembly GCF_042670125.1). Classification (NCBI taxonomy): domain Bacteria; kingdom Bacillati; phylum Actinomycetota; class Actinomycetes; order Kitasatosporales; family Streptomycetaceae; genus Kitasatospora; species Kitasatospora sp. NPDC057198. The sequence continues at coordinate 19,824 of NZ_JBHUWH010000019.1, forward strand.
GCATGGGGCTCCTACTCCTCGTCGGTCTGGCCGAGGGCGGCGGCACTGCCGAGCGCCGACAGGCTGGTGCAGGCGATGCCGAGGCGTACGTCGGTGGCGTAGGCGGCGGCGTTGAGGCCGAGGGTGCCGAGGGCGAGCAGCACGAGCGCGGCAACGTCGCGCACCCGCTGCTGGTTCGGGTACGCGACGTCGCCGGTCAGGTGGGCCTGGTTCCTGCTGGGTGTGGTCACGGCAGGCAGGCTAGGCAGAACGCGGGTTAGCGTCCCGGCGGCTGCTGGCGCATCCGGTTGTTCGGGTCACGCGGGTCTGGCTTGCGGAAGTTGTCCGCTGCTGCGGCCTGGTGGGGGTGCTCGGCTGTGGGACGGCGCTTGCGGGTGCCGATCGGGCCGCCGTGGAGCATCGGGTCGGTGCCGGCGCAGGGCTGCTCGCTGACCTCGTCGTAGGGGCGGCGGCAGCGGATGCACATGACGTCCGCGCTCTGGATCTTGGTGGCGGCCGGGACGCGGTAGACCCCGCGGCGGCGGGCGTAGGCGGCCCCCTGGGTGTCCACGGGGACGTAGGCGGCGATCACCCACTCGTGGACGGTGTCGGGGTTGGGGGTGTTGTCGGTCGTCGGGTTCGTCGTAGTCATGCTGCACTCCCCTCGCCGACGGGCGCGCTGTCGGTGCGCCGGTGGCAAGCAGCGGTAGATCGTCTTTCTGTTTCTGTGGTGTGGACCCGGCGGTGTGGTGCGGGTCTCGACCGGGACGCGGGGTGCTCGCCTCGCGTGTGGCCCTCGGGTGGTGCTCGAAGGGGCGGGTGTTCTCAGCAGGAGGGTGCAGCGGGTCTGCCCAGGGCGAGGACGGCGGCCTCCAGGTCCCACTGGCGTTCGTCTATGCCGGGGAGGATCCGCGCGTCGTTGACTTGCGGGGGCAGCGCGCTGGCGCTGAGGTGGGCTACTTCCGTGCCGGTGTTGGCGACGGGGCCGATCACTCCGAGGAGCGCGTCGCAGACGGCCCGGGCGTGGAGGTCGCCTGCGGCGGGGCCGATGACGACCGTGGTGCCGGCGGAGTCGTGCACCGGGGTGTGGTGGCAGATGACTCCGTGCTCGCGGGCAAGGGCGCTGGTGTCCTCGCTGACCGACGTGTACGAGAGGTGAAACCAATGGGTTCCGGCACGGAGGCTGTTGAGCGTGCCGGTGGCCGGGTTGGTGAGCGCTTCGTGGAGTTCGTCGGGGTCCTCGACGAGGGTCAGCAGGACGCTGGCGCCGACTGCCGCTTCTCGCGGCGTCGGTCATCGTGATATCCCGGTGATCTCCCCTCCGTTGATGCCCCAGGTGTGAACTGGGCGGCGCGTCGCGGCGATTCGCCGGGCGATTCGCAATCCGCGCTGGCTTGATCCGAGCACGGCAAAAGTCTTCAACTCCCCCTCCATTCCTGGCACTACATGCCGGGGAATCCCCCCAAGATCGACCGTAGATGGCAGCCGCCGCGATCGGAATCTGCTCAATGCACAGGGGTCGTATCACCACTGCACATCGAGTACTAACAGTGCGCGACCTCGGCCCGTCCAGGTTCATGGCGTTCACGGACTGCAGCAACCCAGAGTGACCAGGGTCAACCTCGATACTCACCCAGAGAGACGCTCTGATGATGCACCAGCAACCACAAATCACCCGATACTATTCATGAATGAGCAGCTTTGACCGGTTCGCGCCGTCCGATGGAAGGACGGTTTCCAGAGAACCGCACGAGAGCCCGAGACGCGTACTTCACTGGAAGTTACCGCGCACTCGGGCTCGCGTCTTACTGTCTGCAACTCCGCCGGTGAGCAGACGGGCGATTCCCCGAAGCCCGCCAAGGGTTGGCGCTCAGCCGCGACGAAGTGGAATCGGCAGGTCGAACTGGATCGCCACCGCCAGTACCACGTCGTAGACGTCGGCGGCATGGCCAAGCAGGTCCCGCTGCAGGTGGACGGTCGCCGCCCTCAGCCGCTTGCGGGCGGTCTGCTGGTGGACGCCGAGCGCGGCAGCCATCCTCGCGGTGTCGCCGTCGGCGAGCACCCATTCCTTCACCGATTCGGCCAAATCCGCGGGCAGGGGGCTCAGGAGGTCGTTCAGCCACGCCTGGGCCTCTGGGCCCGCCAGGTAGTGCCCAAGGTCGTCCACCTCCTCCACCGGCGGCAGCCCTTCGTGTGGGCCCTCCAGCCCGAACGCTTCAAGGGCTACAGCGGCTACGGCGCGGTGGCGGATGCTGTCGAGGTCGAGGCCGAGGATGGGGGCGGCCGCCCTGACTCGGCTGGCGATCGTGTTGCGGTGGGCGCCGATCAGCTCGGCTGCCTCCCGCACCGAGGTGTGCAGGGCGAGGTTGAGGGCCTGGAGCAGCAGGTCCCGCTCGGGGGCCGGCTCCGCCAAGAGTGGGCCGAGCACCACACGAGACCATCCCGGCTGGAGGTGGTTGAGCAGCTCGGGCAGCCGCCCGCGCTGGTCGTAGACCGCGATACGGCTGCGGTCCAGCCGGGCGCTGGTGAGCGCGCGGAGAGCGTGCCGGTACATCTGGTCTGTCTCGGCGATCGGCCGGATGTCGCTCTTGCCGAGGTAGCGGCGGGGCTGCTCGGCGACCAGGGCGTGCAGGGCGTCGGCGACCCCGCCGTCCTCGTCGTGGGCGGCGCACGGCTGTGGCGCGACCACGAGAACGTGCTCGGCGAAATCTGTGCACGGATTGACAAGTGCGAGGGCTCCGACCCGGCGCTGGCACTCCTCCAGAAGGTCGTCACGGTCGTCGGGCCGCCCCTCCAGGACGTAGAGGCGGGCAACGGGGTGCTGGAACTGGCCTGCCGGGTGGAGGCTGGCCGCGACCTTCCCGGCAGTGTCCGCCTCGCCGGACATGAGCAGCTGCAGGATGGCCGCGCGCAGCGCCGCGCCTGCGGCGTGCTGGCTGTGCTGGCGGGCCTTGACGTCCTCGACCAGGAGGTGCAGGGCGAGCAGGTCGACGGTCCGGTTGATGACCTGGTTGACGGTCCGGTCGAACGGGGAGTCCCTGGCGAGGACGAGGACGGCCCGCGGCTGCCCGCTGCCGACGGCAAGCAGGCGCTTTCGGGTGCCGTTCTCCTCGAAGGCCGCCGATTCGAGGGCTCCGGAGGCGATCTGCTGGATCGTGTCGGCCAGCGCGGGCAGGGTGCGGGCAGCGAGCTGCGGGGCAGCGGCCAGCAGGGAGGAATCGTTGCCGATCAGGGCGACGCGGATGCCGGCCTGGATGGCCAGCCAGCGCACGATGCGGGCGATCTGTCGGCCGTCTTCTGCCTGGCGTAGCTGGCTGGCGAGCCAGTCCCGCCATCCGACGGCCAGGCGCTGCCCCTCCGCTCGCTCGCGCCTGACTGCTTCCGCGACGTCGGCCCACGAGGTTGCGGCGGGAACGGTCAGCAGCGGCACCCGTAGGGCCTTGAGCTCGGCGACGAGGGCAGGGGGCACGTCGCCGTTGTCGGTGGCGACGGCCAGCGCCGCCACGCCGACAGCAGCGGCTCGGCGGGCGAGCTGGTCGAGGGGCGTGTCGGTCCACTCCTGCAGGTCGGCGACGGCGAGGCTCTGGGTCAGGCCCTCGCGTCCGGGGGTGCGGTCTCCGGGGCGCAGGGGCCAGACCGCGTCGATCCTTCGAGAGAGGCAATTTGGGGAGGTGTCGGGAAATTTGACCAGGCCGATTTCCGGCAGCCTGGTAAGACGCGCAAGCGATGGCATCTGCCCCCCTATTGCTGAATCAGCGCGCGTGTTGGCAGAGCCCGGACATTCCTGTAGTCCGAACGTCCCCCCGCAGGGCTCGGATGGTCGCACCCAGGGAGCGAATCCAATCCGCGCCCTAACTCACCTGTCAACATCAATATTTTGACGGTTGATTACCCATCAATCCGCATGATCCCTAATGCCGGAATTTGCCGATGAACCGTCAGGAAATTACGCGCACGCGCCGTCGCGAGACGTGGGGCTCGTAGAGAGCGAGCAGGATGGCCTCTGCCCGGTCCGGCGAGCTCACGCCTCGTCGCCGAAGGGACTTCTTGGACTCGATGACGGTCCGACCGGCCGAGTTGGTTTCAAGTTTCGGCGCCGACATCTGGGCCTGGGTACGGCGGTCGCCGCGCAGCCGCAGCGCACCCTGCGCATTGGGGGAGAGCAGGGACCGCATCGCCAGCCACATCTCGTCGCGCTTGGTTCCCGGGCGCAGCGTCGCGGCCTTGTCGTCCCGGCCCGTCCCCTCGCTGGCGAGCACCGCGACGATCTCGGCGGAGTGGAGTCCCTCGCGCCGCCATGCCTCCAGCAGGCCGGCCACTCCCCAGCCGAGGCCAACGCCGTCGATCTTGACCCGGATCGGTGCCGTGCTGCCGAGCGCGGCGGCCAGGCGTTGGGCGGCGGTGATCTCGCGCAGGACGACTCCGGCAACGACAACCGGGTCCGCGTTCTCCTGGCCGGCGGTGCTGTGGCGCAGTTCCACGAGGTCTCCGACGGAGCGGGCGATCACGAACTCGTCGCCGCCGTCTGCCGCAACGTCGACGCCGAGCCTGATCCAGGCTCCTCGCTTGACGCGGTTGGGGCTGGTCTCGCCGTCCAGGCCGAGGGTGTTGAGGGGGGTGTAGTCGGGGCCGTCCGATTCGGGGCTGTCGGTGGCGCGTTCGACCCAGGAGGCGGGGATGGCGCGGGCCTGCCCGCCGCGCGGGAAGCGGGCGTGGACCTTGGCCTGGACGAACGGGGCGTCCTCGCCGTGGTCGCGGATCGTGTCGTCCACCCACTGGCGGTCTACGAGGTGGGTGGCGAGCAGGTGCGCGGGGGCCTGGGCTGGGCAGGCCCGGCAGCGGCGGGTGCGCTCGCCGGACAGCAGCGGGGTGTCGTAGACGCTGATCGGCAGGACGAGGACGGCGGGGTCGTTGCAGGTCTGCTCGAACCAGCTTCCCTCGTCGTCGGTCGGGGGGTTGCCGATCAGCAGGGCGCGGGTGTGTTCGCCGGTGAGGACGCCGCGCATCGCGGCGCCGATGATCCGGCCGATGCCGCCGGCCTCGTCCACGATGAACATCAGCCGCGGGGCGTGGATGCCCTGGACGGCCGCCTCGTCGTGGTCGGGGGCGGAGAAGCCGTAGGCGACCACGACGTCCGAGCCGTGGTGGTCGGGCATCTTCCACTGGATGACGCCGACTTCGCCGGGCAGGCATGCGCGGGCGACGACCTGGCGGATGTGGGGCCACATCTGCCGCTGGACCTGGCGGGCGCGGGTGGCGGCGGTGACGGTCAGCGCGGTGCCGGGCGGGTGGACGACGGAGGACCAGACGGCGACCCGCGCGGCGATGTGGGTCTTGCCGGAGCCGAAGCAGGAGGGGACGGCGACGCGGCGGTTGTCGACGAGGGCTTCGAGGATGTCGCGTTGGCGGCTCCACTGGCTCTCGCCGAGGACGTCTTCTACGAAGCCGACCGGGTCGTCGGCCCACAGGGCGTAGGGGGTGCCGGCCTCGGTGGTGGCGGCGGCGAGGACTTCCGCCCAGTCGGTGGTGTCGAGGGTGGCGTAGAAGCGGCGGCGGACGGCGGGGGTGGTGTCGGCGAGTTCGGCGTAGAGGCGGCGGCCGAGCTTGCCCGGGCGGCGGGCGGCGACCGCGGGCAGTGGCCTGTTCACGCTTCTCCCCGGGGTGTCGGTGTCGCTCGGTGGGTCAGGGTGCCCCGGCTCCTGCGCGGTGTCGCGTCGAAGATTTATTTATCTTGGCCTATTTTCTACACCTAGGTCTATTTCCCTGCGAGGCTGGTACCGCCAGCCGGGGACCGCGAACCCCCGGCCCTACCCGAGGAGACCTCAACGATGGCCCTGACCAACCGGGTGACCGCCCGTCACGCCGCTGTCGCCTTCGCCCTGACCACCGCCTTCACGAGCGGCATGATCGTCAGCACCCGCTCGGCGACCGCCCCGGCCGCCCCGGCGACCGCACCCCTGAACACCCCGGCGCTGCCCGCCCCGGCCGTCGCCGACACCGCCCTGGCCCCCGCCACCCTCTCCACCGCCCCGGTCGTCCCGGCCCCGGCGGCGGCCACCGTGACCCCGGTGCCCACCACGACCGTTCAGCCCGCCTCGATCCCGACCCTGGAACCCGCCCCGGCCGTCACCGTCACGGTCTCGGTGACGGTGACCGCCACGACGACCGAGGTCGTCACCGCCCCGACCGTCACCGCCCCCGCACCCAGCCCCTCCGCCACCGTGACCCTGCTGCCCGAGCCGAACCCGGCCCCGAGCGGCCCCCGCAGCCCGCAGCCGACTCACTGCCCCCACCCACCGGGGCCCCTCCCCCGGAGGGGCCCCGGTCCGGCAGGGACAGCACCCACCCCCGGGCGGTCTTCGACGCCACCACGCCGAGCTGCTGCCGGGCACGCTGCACCGTACGCGGCGCGAGGCCGGCCGCGACCGCCGCCGCCAGGACCTCCCGGGTGGGCACCGGACCGGCCGCCAGCAAGCTGCACAGTAGATCCCGGGCATTCGTGCTCGCCGGACGCCGCCGGCGCACGTCCGCCCAGGCGAGGGCCTGGCCGCTCCCGTGCGGGAACCGGCTGTTCCACACCACTGGCCGGTGGCCCGGTGCCTGGAACTGCAGGCCGCCCATCACCGTCCAGTGGCTGGTGTGCACCGGCACCAGCGCCAGCGCGCCGCCGGCTCCGGCGACGACCAGGTGGACCGCGGCCGCCATCGAGGGCTGGGCGGCCTCCTGCGCGCGGTAGGCGGCCATCCAGCCCGCTCGCTTCGAGGCCTCCCGCACCGCCAGGACGGCCGTGCCGAGGCGGGCCGCCACGTCCGCCAGCGAGCGCAGCGCCTGGCCGACTGGCATCCGGTAGGGGCACAGCGACAGCAGGTCCAGCACCACCAGGTCCGGGCCGCGCTCGCGCAGGAGCTGTTCGAGGCGGTCGGCGTCGGCAGGCAGGCGCAGCCCTCGCTGTCCGCCGCGCCCGCCCAGTACCTCGGCGACCTCGATCCGGTCGGCGCCCGGGCCGGAGACCGCCAGCAGCTGCGTCATCCGCTGGGCGTTCTGCGGCGAAGCGAGCGCCAGGACGCTGCGGGCCTGCCGGTGCTGCTGGCCGTCGGGGAGGGTGCCGCCCTGCGCGATCCGCGCGGCCACGTCGAGGGCGACCACCAGGGCGCTGGTGCCGTCCTCCCCGTCGATCACGGTCACCCCGGCCGCGGGCACGTACCCGGGCCAGATCCAGCCCGGCCCGTCCTCGCACGCCGGCGGCGCGACGACGACGTTCTCCGGACCCAGCCGCAGGGCCGCCGCCACGTCCTGCGGGTCGCAGTCGCCGCCGAGGCAATCCAGCTCCACGCGGCCGTCTCCGGCGGCGAGCACCAGGAGGGAGCCCTGCCGGTCGTCGTGCACCGGGCAGCGGGCGAGCCACCCTCCCTCGGTCGGCCGGACGTTGCCCCAGCCGCGCAGCGCCGACAGCACCGCCCCGTACTCCTGCACCACGCGCCCTTCCTCGTCGTCCACTTCTCCCCGGCCGCACCGCGACCTGCGGCATTCTCGGGCCGCACACTGTCAAGACGCCCGACGGCGGCCAGGGTTGTGCCGCACGGCCTCGGCAGTGCACGTGGCCACATGCGGCAGGTGCAGCCGCTCATACGGCAGCAGTGGCAGCTCCGCCGTCGGCCGCCGGGAGCGAATGGTGCCCACGCCGTCCCGGTAGACCGCGGTGCTGCCCATCGCGCAGGGGTTCGCGTCGACGGCCAGCCGCGCCCCGGAGACGGTGATGGTCCAGTGCACCGGGGTCCCGCAGCGCCGACACTGCGGCAGGCCCTGCTGCGGCAGGACGCTCATCCTTCACCTGCCCGCGGGCCGTCGGCGGCGAGCAGCGCAGCGACCACCCGCCAGCCGAACTGGGCGACGGCAAGGGCCTGGCCGTGGTCGGCGATCACCGTCAGCACGTCCACCGGGTCGGGCTGGCGGTCGCGCCCGCCCGGCAGGGCGGCCATCAGGGGGTGCCGGCCGGGCATCGCCGCGGTGCGCGGTGCGCGGCCTCCGGGCCGGGCCGGGACGAGCGTCAGCGGCCTCGCCTCCGGCATGGGCTCCTGGTCCTGCGCGATCTCGTCCTCGATCGCGGCGAAGCGCTCGGCGACGCTGACCCCGGCGGCGTCGCTCGCGCCCCGGCGGCCGGGTCCACGACGCTCGCTGCGCGCTGGGGAGGGCCGGGTCGCGCCGGGGCACTCGCGCTGCTCCCGCACCCACTTGCGCCACAGGGCCTGCCAGTTGGCGCCGAGCGTCGCCCGGCCCCGGTGCCAGTCCGCGAACGCCGCGGTCACCACCGCCAGCCCGTCGGGTCCGCCGAGGCGGTCGGCGTGGCCCTCGGCCGCCGCCCACGCCAGCCCTGCCGCGTCCGGGGCGAAGTTGTCGGGCAGGGGATGGCGGCGTGCCGCCCCCCACCTACCTTCACCTTCACCACCCACACCAGCCCCCTCCCTGCGGGAGGGGAGGGCAGGGGCCGGGCGCACGCGAGGATCCTGCCTGTCCCCCGGGGACTCGCCTTCCTGGCCTGGGTGTTCGCCGTCAGCGGGGTCCGGGTCCGAGGCCGGATCGGGTTCGGAATCGGGCTCGTCGCCGCGCTGACGGCGCTTCTTCGCCGCTGCGCGCCGCCGTCGCTCCTCCACCTGGCGGCGGCTCGGGTTGGCCTCGAGGTAGCCGTGCATCACGTACTCGCCCTCGCCTGGCTGCGGGCAGGTGCCGCAGTGGTGGCCGGTCTCGTGCCACAGGCCCGCGGCAAGGAGCTTGGCGATCTGGGTGGCGGTGCCGTTCTTCGCGGCGAGCGCTGCCGGGATCAGCCCGTCGGTGAGGTGGGCGCTCGCGTAGGCACCGCAGCGCACCCACAGCCCGACGGCGGCGTTCCCGGCGGCGAGGATCTTCGGGTGGTCGTCGGTGGTGTCGCCGACGGCGAACCAGGTCATGCCGCTCTCCTACCAAGGTGGGGCGCCGGGGTCGCGGTCCGGCGCGGCGTTCGGGGACGGGGCGGTCAGGCGGCCGTGTCGGTGGCGTCGAGGCCGAGCAGGGCGCGCAGCTTGGCGGTGGGCACCAGCAGGCGGCGGCCGACCGTGATCGTCGGGATCTCCCCGCGGCGGGCCGCGTTGTAGCTTGCCGCGCGCTCAAGGCCGAACAGTCGGCCGGCCTCGGGCACAGTCATCGTCGGACGGACCTGCGGATCGGGAAGGGCCGGTGCGGCGGTCGTGGTCTCCATGCCCCGAACCTTGGCCCGCAGTGCGGGTTACCGTCCCGCCGTCCACCCCCGGCCCGCACCGTCCCGACGGGCTCTCCACCCGGCCCCGTTGGTACAGCGGGGGCCACATTCGTGCAGCTCATAGGTAATGCATGCCGGAAATGGCATTCTTGAGCGACCTGGGTACCGACCGGAGCCCGAGGCCCCAGCGCAGCGAACTTCCCCTGCGGGTCGAGGTGTTGGCTCCATCTCCGTCCTCCCCCGTCCGCACCAGCGACGGGCGACACCGGGCCCGTCCACGCTCGGCGCGACCCAAGCCCAACGAGGACCGTACGGTCACGCCAACTCCCCCACCACCAAAGCCATCTGTGCCCTGGCCGGCACGGATTTGGTGACTGTGGGCGTGCCCTGACCGTCGCCCGACCTACGGGCCTGGACATCGATTGGCAACCATGAACACGTACGCCCTGCTACCCCGACAGGTGGTCTGCCGATGAGCAACAGCACTGGAGCTGGACGGGTCTACCGCCGGTGCACCTGCCGGGAACCCGTGCTCGACCAGGACGGCCAGCCCGTCCTGAATGCGTACGGCAAGCCGAAAAAGCGTGAACTCGGCTCGCGCTGCCCGAAGCTCAAGGGAAAGAAAGCGCACGGAAGTTGGTGGTACTTCCTTGAGCTCGATCCGAATCCGGACGGCACCCGCAACCGGGAGCGCAAGGGCGGGTTCGAGGACCAGGAGAAGGCCCAAGAGGCTCTGAGGAAGGTGATCGGGAAGGTCGACCGCAAGGAGGTGATCGACCACCGGACCACCGTCGGCGAGTACCTGACGAACTGGCTGGAGCGGCGCAAGACGCTGGAGCCGACCACCGTCAGCTCCTACGAGAGCCACATACGGATCTACCTGATCCCCGCGCTCGGCCGCATCAAGTTGGAGGACCTGACTGCCGAGCCGATCGCCGACATGTTCGACGCGATCCAGGCCCGTAACGTCGTCATCGCGTACGAGCTGGCGCTGATCGCCCAGGCCCGCGCCGAGCACGCCGAGTGGAAGAGGCTCTACGGCCGCAAGCCCGGTCGGCCAAAGCGCAACGCCCCGCCGCCGCCGGTCCCGGAGCCGGAGATCCCGAAGCGGCAGCCTCACCGGCAGATGCGGATCGTCGAACCGGCGACGATGCACCGCATCCGGGCGACGCTGCGCTCCGCGCTGACCACAGCGGTCAAGTCCGGCAAGATCAGCCGGAACTGGGCGAGCCTGGTGGAGCTGCCGACGAGCAAACGGCCGAAGGCGCGGTTGTGGACTCCGGAGCGGATCGCGGAGTGGGAGCGCACCGGCGAGAAGCCGTCGAAGGTGATGGTGTGGACGCCCGAGCAGGCCGGCCGATTCCTCGATGGCGTCGACAAGGACTGGCTGCGCGCGTTCTGGCACCTGGCGATCTTCCGGGGGCTGCGCCGGGGCGAAGGCGCGGGCTTCGAGTGGCCGAAGGCCAGCCTGGAGACCGCGGTCATCACCGTCGACTGGCAGGTCGTCACGGTGAAGGGCAAGCCCCTGGAGAAGAAGCCGAAGGGGGACTCCGAGCGGACGATCGCGCTCGACAGCCACACCCTCCAAGAGCTGCGCGACCACCGCAACCGCATGTCCGAGGCCCGGCGGGAGGCCGCCGAGACCGGAGAGCCCTGGCCGGTGACCACGAAGGTGTTCGTCCGCGAGGAGGGCACCGAGATCAACCCGGACTACCTCACCGACCGCTTCGATCTGCTGTGCGCCAAGCTCGGCCTGCCGCCGGTCCGCCTGCACGACCTGCGCCACCTCGCGGCAACCCTGCTGCTGGGCGCGGGAGCGGACCTCAAGGTCGTGCAAGAGGTGCTCGGGCACTCCACGATCGTGCTGACCGCCGACACCTACACCTCGGTGCTGCCCTCCCTCGACCGGGAGAGCGCGGAGAAGGCCGCCGCCCTGGTGCCGATGAAGTCCCGCGCCGCCAGCAGCGCACCGCTGGTCTACTTGCTCACCCTCGGCGGGATCGAAGTCGCCCTGACCTCCACCGAGGACGCGCAGGCCCTCGTCGACCTGTGGAACGACGCCGTCTCGCGCGAGGACTCCGGGCTGGTCGAGGCAGCCGTCGAGATGCCGAAGCGGCGTACCCGCTGGTCCGGCCGGGGACGGTTGTGGGACCGGCAGCCCCGACACGGCGAGGTCTACTCCCTCGCGGCCGGCCTCGACCGCCGCACCGGCGCGACCCTCTACGAACTGCCGCTCCGCCAGCAGCAGACGTTCGAGTTCGAGTCCGAGCAGTACACCGACCAGGCTGCCGTCGGATCGGTGGAGCTGCGGCACGGTCTGCGCGGCATCGTGGAAGTCGCGGCCCGTGGGACGGACGAGGTGGCGGTGCAGGGGGCGTTCCGGGAGGCGCTGGAACGGGCCGTCCAGCTCCGCCCGTCGGCCGAGCGCAGCGCCGAGGATGAAGGCCGAGCAGCGGCGTAGTGGGTGCCGGGGCCGCGCTACGGCCCCGGCACCGGTCACCGGTGCTGCAGCCACCAGACAATCCAGCTGCAGGCGGTGCTGCCGAGGAATCGGACCGCACCGCCTGCCGCTTCCATCGCAAGTCTGCGCGCCCGCGGCCGCCGGCGGGCGAACCGCTTGGCGGGCACGGCTGCCGTGCTGGCGGTCACGGGCGAGGTAGAGGTCAACTTGTTGCTCATCAAGGTCTCCTGGGGTCTGAGGTAGCGACGGTCGGGCCTTCGGCACCGCCGTACTCAGCACACCAAGGGCGCACCACCTGGAATCGACGTGACCTCGGGGGGTTCTACGGTTGAGGCAGTTCAGAAGATCGTTCCATCCATCGCTCGCAGGGAATTGCCCTGCTTGGGCAGCGTGGCCACCGTTTCCTCCAGGCGACCTGACAGCAATCAGGTGCAGTACGTCACGGAAACCCGTCTCAGCAGTTGGACCGCCCCAGTCCTACCATCCCAACACCCACTCCTGGGACAAGACTGTGACGATGTATCAACTCTGCTGCCGGGCAAGCCTCGTTGGCGTACATGCTCTAGGATTGGCGCCCCCACGTGTCATCGAGCGGAGGATCGGCCGTGACAGCACCCGGCGATGAGCGCACCACCCCTGGCGGGAACCCCGGGGCCGCAGAAAACTCTCCAGCAGAGCCCGCACGCCCCAAGAAATTCCTAGACCGACTCGACAACACCCAAAAGGTAATTACAGGAATCACTGGATGCGTTTTGGCCCTTGGCGCACTTTGGGGCGGCCTGAAAACTTTTGGATCCGAGGATAAAAAAGAATCTTCCTCCACTTCTTCCGCCGCCCCTCAACCGAGTCAAACACTCCCCCCTCCGCAGCCCGGCGGGAAAAACTCCCCCGAACCCGTAGTCCAGGCGACACCCTCAGTCCAAGCATCTGCATCGGCCACCTACACACTGGCCTACGAGAACAAAACGCTCGGCCTGCAGGTACCGAGCAACCTGGACACCTCTACGCTCGACCTGGATGCGCGAGAGTCGCTCACTTACACCGAATCAGAAATGAACGAACTGGAGACTAAAGCGAAAGAGAGCAATAAGCTATCACCCATTGAAATCGCATATCGAAATCCCGTATGGGGATACCTATTCACTGAGTCGAAGTACGCTGGGATCGCCGACAGCGACGCAGAAATCAAGTCGGTAGATGACTGTCGCGAGCTAGCCAGGTCGGGAGGCTTCAAGGAAGCGGAAATGGCGGAATGGAAGGTGAAGGTAGGGAGCACCATCTGCCTGATCACCGACCAGGGCAGTGTAGCAGAAGCAAAAATCACCAAGCTACAGGGTGGGGATAGCAAAAGTTATGCTTCGCCGCCCAATCGAATCGAATTCTCGGCAACCCTATGGAAAAAGGGATAGCGCTAAGCGCCTACAAATCTTCTACCACATTTGCACCGAAGGGGAATTTCGGTATGCGATGCCCGTCTCCTTTGGTGGATAATTTTTGAAAATAGGTGTGCAGTACCAATGGTAAGGACCCAGCCCAGCGGGGCTGACCAGCGGCTGATCCGTCTCGCGGCCGACCGCAAAGTGGACGTCTCCGCCCGGCAGCTCGAACGCTGGCGGGCCCGCCCTCACCCAGTGCTGCCACCGAACCCGCGGGTCTTCCCCGGGCGGCCCGTCGGCGGCAGCTCCTCGACTTCCGACGACGGGCTGGCCGATCTGGTGGTCTGGCTCGGGCAGCACAGCCGCCCTGGCGTCGATCCGCTCAATCTCGCGCTTCGTGCGTTCGAGGACGGCCTGCCGGTTCCGGAGCCGACGGTGCGCGAGGCGTTCGCCCGGCCCGTCATCCGGTTCGCGGCGAAGGTCACCGAACGGCTCGGGCCCGCGCCCGAGGACGGGAACCTCCAGGACTGGGTGGGCGACCGTGCCGACGCGATCGTCCAGGAGGGCACTGGTCGGCGCGGCGGGGTGAGTCGGCGGATCCGCTCGATCGACAAGCAACTGCGACAGCACCCGACGCTTGCCGAAGGGTGGCGTACCGCCGAAGAGATGGACCCGGGCCGCACAGACTCCGAGCCGCTGGACAGCATGGGCCAACTCTTCTACGCGGTGGAGGCCGTGGTGGGCGGCGTCGGCGAGGTCGGCCCGGACGCGATCGCCAGGATGGCCCGGTCTCAGGCCGGCCGCGGGGTGCCGCAGTGGGGCGCGCACCTGATGGAGAACGATCCAGCCGACATCGATGCCGCGTTCCGCAGCGGCCCCGCGCACCGGCTACCGGGCCTGCCCGCCGAGTCCGCGTTGAACTGGATCGTGACCATCGCCCGCGAGTCCCCGCTGGAGCGTTTGCGTCTCGGCTGGGACACGGCAGGCGCGATGGCGCTCTGGGCCCGGAACTTGTGCGCCCGGGTCGAGCAGGAGCTCGCTGCCGGGCAGCTGGGAGAGGGCTCCATCGAGTGGGCCTTGGGGCAGGTCTTCGGCTTCGGCCGGATGTGCCTGATCAGGGGGCTCTCGGAGCCGGAGCCGAGTCCCACCCAGCAGGCAGAAACGGCGCTGATGCTGATCGGGATCTCCGACGGCCTCAACCGGACGCTCGCCGGGATCGGCCCTGCCGAGCTTGAGGTGCTGCGGCAGATCACACCGCCGTTCCTGACCGACCTGTTCGCACTTCCGCCGGAGCGGGTAGCAGGCGAGACGGCCGAGGCCGACGAGCGAGAGGACCCCTAACCGGGCCAAGGTCAGGCGCCGAGGAAGCCGGCCAGCAGCTCCCCCAGGAGGCGGGCGGCGATCCGGACAGCACCCGACGGTCGGGTTGCTGAAGGGAGTGCTGCTGGCCGCCGGTGTGCCGGACGGCGGACGCGGGGTCGTCCTGTCCGCCGTGCCGCCCGGGTGCTCGCACTGCCCATCTTCGCCTGCCTCTCGGAGAGCCGCTGACCGCGGCCGGTGGCAGGACTGTGCCCGATCAGCAGGTGCTTCGGGGTACGCCGACCGCAGCCTGTGGATAACCGGGGGTCGGCATTTGATCACCCGTTCGGCGGGCATGGGGAGGGGCGTGCGGGCACTGGCGACATGCCCGAGGGGTTCCCTCGCCGGTGCCCGCCCTGGTGGTGCGCCGGGGTCCTCAGGGGGTCGTGAGCACCCGGTCTGCACGGTGGAGGAAGTCGGCGACCTGCGGCTTGCTGCGTACCGGGGCGAGGGCGTCGGTGAGGGCGCGCAGGTAGGCAAGGCTGCGGGTGGAGTGGAGGTTGGTGAGGATCGTCAGGGCCTGTTCGCCGGCGGCGAGGCCGGGTTCGAGGTCGTGCTGCTGGAGGTGGGCGGTGGCGATGATGGTGTGGCGGATGCCGACGGCGCGGGTGAAGGCGTCGGCGGGCATGGCTGTGGCCTGGCGCTCCCAGGCGAGGGTGCATTCGGGCTGGCCGAGGTCGCGGTAGATCTCGGCGGCGTCGGCGGCGACGCGGGCGTGGGTGAGGTAGGCGAGCCAGTCAGGATCGTCGGGGTCCTGGTCGGCGGCTTCGACCAGTTGTTCGCAGCGGGCGAGGGCGGCCTCCGCGTCCCGGGTGTTGCCGGCGCGGCCGTGGGCGCGGGCCTCGGCGAGCTTGGCGAACGCCAGGACGCGGGCGGGTGCCCGTCCGGCGCGCTCGAATGCGCCTTCGGCCATGTCGGCGGCCTCGGTCGTGTAGCCGCACAAGAAGGTGTGCAGGCTCATGGTGGCCAGCACGTAGGAGCCGATGGCGGGGTCGCCGCTGGCACGGGCCAGGCGCAGGGCCTGGACGAAGTGCTGTTGGGCACTGGCGTGGCGGCCCATGTCGACGTCGGCCCAGGCCGCGATGCGGGCGAGTTCGGCGGTGGCGGCGAACAGTTGGCTGCCGATCGCCTCGGTGAACTGGCCCTGCAGGAGGGGGGCGGCGCGCTGGGCGAGGCAGTCGGTGACCATGCTGGCCCGCCAGTTGCCACCGCCGTACTTGGAGTCCCAGCGGCGGGCTTCGTCGGCGGCCTGGTGGAGTTCGGCAAGGTCGGCGGTGCCGACCCGGCGGGCACCGTCGCTGCGGGCGAGCGGCGGATCGGCGGGCTTGGTGAGCCAGCGGGTGACGGGGGCCCCGTACGCCGCCAGGGCGAACGGGGCGGCGGCGGTGAACTGACGGCGGTCCACGGTGCTCCAGTACTCGGCCGAGAGGTGCAGCGCCTCGTGAGGGCCCTTGGGGAAATTCAAGCCCTCGACGGGGGCGGGCGCTGGCGAAGCGCCGAACCCCATCTCTTCGAGTGACACCGGGCGGCCCAGACGCTCCCCCAGCGCGGCGGCCAGCAGGGGCAGCACCTCCTTGTCGGGGCGCATGCCGCGCTCGGTCCAGTTCTGGATGGAGGTGTGGGTGTAGGAGCGGGAGAGGCCGGCGGAGGCGGCCAGCCGGTTGACGCGCAGGGCGAGCGCGGCGCGGCTGCAACCGGCCACCTCGATGAGCTGGGCGAGCTGCTGGTTGGGCTGGTGGGTACGGCGCTGCGCCATGGGCGATCCTCTGGAATCCGCTGGGATTGCAAGGCAGCCCGGGGCGGCACGGAGAGCCGCCGTCTCACCCGGGGCCGTCGAGCCTAGTGCGAACGCCCGTGCCATGGGCAGGTTTTGTGGTCGTGAGCCCCCCGTGTGAGCCCTGCCCGCACGCACCGTACGGGTGTTCCCTTGGCTCTACACCGCATCGGCCCCGGTCAGGGATCTGCCGGTGCCGTTCTCCGCCGTCGTGGTGTCACGTCGCCACGCGGCCAAGCCGTTTCCCGATCGTCCCTGCGGGCAACGCCTGCCGTCCCCGAACGAGGTGAGCCGTGAGCAGTCCCCCCGACCTCTTCAAGGACCCACCGCCGCGCCGCAAGGCCAGTCTCGCACTGGCCACGTGCGACGGCCTGATCGTAGTGATCCGCCGGACGTACTGGGGCCCGATCTCCGAGTGGGGCCTGCCCGGTGGCAGCGCGGCGGCGAACACCACCGCCCGCGACGCGCTGACGCTGGCCCTGCACGACAAGCTCGGCTGGCGCGTCACCCCGGGCCGGCTGCTGGCCGCCGACGACGCGCCCGGCACCGAGCGGGCCCCGGAGGGCACCAACTGGGTTTACCACGTCGCCGTGGAGCCCGGGACGCCCACCACGCCCGCAGGCGGCTACGCGGAGCTGCGCTGGGTGAGCCCCGAGGAGGCGTGCGCGCTGGCCGTCAACCACGAGCGGCTGCGGATCGAGGGGTGCGTCCGCGCGCTAGCTGGCGGCCGTTTCCGGGAACTGCTGCTCGGTATCCCCACCACCTACCCCGACTACCCCGCCGCCCTGATGGCGCGAGACGGAGGCTGACATGTTCTTCCCCTTCCCGTGATCGAGCAGCTGACGGGCAACCAGGTCGCCCTGTGGAAGGAGCACTTCGCCGGAGACGGCCACGAGCGGCGCCGCAACGTCGAGGAGGGCATCTGGCGGCGCACCCAGGACCCGCGCAACGCGCAGCAGTCCGGGTGGAGCGAGGACAGCGAGGGCCGCCGCCGGGTGGTGCACTACCGCTACGAGTACGACCTCGACCACACCTTCCCGGTGCCGCGCCTGGTGATGTCGAACCTGTACCTCGCGGTGTCGTTCACCGCGCCCGCACAGGAGATCGCCCAGTGGCGTACGAACATCGACGGCTGGCTGACGGAAGGCAACTGGCGCCCCAAGGAGGGGGTGTGGGCGAAGGGCGACCTGCGGTTCTCCCTCCAGGAGTGGGACGAGCACCCGCAGGACGAGCGCGCCGGGCACGCCACCCCGGCCGGATTCCGGTCGCTGGACGTCCTGTTCGTCACCGACGAGCACACCCTGCCGCGGGCGGTGCGCAACCTGCCCTGGGACGTCTTGGCGGGCGGGATGCGCGTCAAGCAGCAGCGCGGCAACCCGGCCTACGCCGAGGACCTAGACGAGTAGTTCCGAAGTCGGTCAGTGGTCGTAGGCGATCAGGGAGCGGGTGACGGGTCGGCCGGTGGTTCGGTTGTGCCAGATCGCGCACGTCATCGCGAGCAGTCGCTGGCCGACCCGGGCGCCGAGGCCCTCGATGGTGCGGCCGCCGTGCTGTTCGAGGCCGAGTTGGCCCTTGAGGGTGTCGTTGACGGACTCGATCAGCTGCCGGACCGACTTCAGCAGCCCTTCCCCGGGGCGTGGGGTCCGGTTGCGGTAGGAGGGCCGCAGCAGCGTGATGCCGTGCTGGTCGAGGAAACGGTCGAGTTCGGCGGAGACGTAACCCTTGTCGGCGAGGATCAGCAGACCCGGCCGCTCGCGGGCCAGCTCCGGTTCGGTCTCGATGAGGGCGGCCAGGACCTCGCGCTCGTCGACCTTGGGACTGGCCAGGGCCCAGGTGACGGG
>NZ_JBHUWH010000020.1:0-37165 GCF_042670125.1 Kitasatospora sp. NPDC057198
CGAGTCCGTGCTGCTGGTGGCCGGAGCCCATCGGAGGTTCGTGCTGCTGCGTGTCCGTGACAGAACCAGAAGCAGATGCGCGCAACGGCAGTGAACCGCCAGCAGCCACGGGCTCGCCGTTCCCCGAGCCCCTGGTGGTTGCTCGACCGAGCCCCTGGTGGTTGCTCGACCGAGCCCCTGGTGGTTGCTCGACCGAACCCCTGGCGGTGCTCGGACGGTTCATGCCACGGCATGAACCGACCAGCCGTGGGGCGTTCGCGAAGCGGGTCGGGGCGCGGAGGATGGGGGCGTTGCAGCTGATCCGTGCCCTGGGGGAGGTCTGATGGAGTTCCTGGTGCTGGGGGCCCTGGAGGTCCGGTGCGGCGGCGTTCCGGTGGAGGTGCCGGGGCGGCGTCAGCAGCGGCTGCTGGCCCTGCTGCTGCTGGATGTCGGCCGGGCGGTGTCCGCCGACCGGCTGGTGGACGGGCTGTGGGACGACCCGCCTGCCTCGGCCCGGCCCCAACTGCACAATGCCGTAAGGGATTTGCGCCGGTCCCTGGCGGGTGGCGAGCACCGCTTGGAGACCACCGCCACCGGCTACCGGCTGGCCGCGCCGGCCGACGCGGTGGACGCCCACCGCTTCACCCGCCTGCTCCGGACGGCCCGCGCCGCCGAGCGGGAGGGGCGGCTCGCCGAGGCCGTCCGGCTGCTCCAGGACGCGGGCGAGCTGTGGCGCGGCGAGCCCTTCGCGGGCCTGCCGGGGCCGGCCCTGGCCGGGGCCGCCGCCCGGCTCTCCGAGCAGCGTCTCGCGGCCGCCGAGGACCTGATGGACCTGCTCCTGCGGACCGGTGAATCCTCGTCCCTGGTAGGCGAGTTGACCGCCCTGCTGGCCGAGCACCCGCTGCGCGAGTCGCTGCGCCGCAGCCTGATGACCGCCCTGCACCGCAGCGGGCGGCAGGCCGACGCGCTGGCCGTGTACGAGGAGGGGCGGCGGCTGCTGGCCGACGAACTCGGCCTGGAGCCGGGCCCCGCGCTGCGCGCCCTGCACGCCGAGGTGCTGGCCGACCGCCCCGCCGCACCCGTCCCCGCGCCCACCCCCGCGCCCGTCCCCGTGCCCACACCCGCATCCGCACCCGTCCCCACGCCCACCCCCGCGCCCGCGCCCGTCGTCGAGGCGGTCGCGGAGCCCGGCCGGCCGAACTGCCTGCCGCACGGCCTGGCCGACTTCACCGGTCGGGACGCCGAACTGGCCCTGCTGCGGGCGGCCGTCGACCGGCGGGCCCCGGGCGCGCCGCTGATGCTGGCGGTCGACGGCATGGGCGGCGTCGGCAAGACCAGCCTCGCGGTGCGGCTCGCGCACGAGCTGACCGGGCGCTTCCCGGACGGCCAGTTCTTCGCCGCGCTGGACGGGTTCGACGAGTCCCGGCCGCCGGTGCCGCCGGCCCGGGCGCTGGCCGCGCTGCTGCACGCGGACGGGCTGCACCCCGACCGGCTGCCCGACTCGCTGGAGGAGCTCGGCGCGCTGTGGCGGGCCCGGCTGGCGGGCCGGCGCTGTCTGCTGGTGCTGGACGACGCGGCGGACAGCGCCCGGGTCCGCCCGCTGCTGCCGGGCGCCGGGGAGAGCCTGGTGCTGGTCACCGGGCGGCGCAAACTCGGCGCGCTGGACGGGGCGGTGGCCCTGCCGCTGGACGTGTTGCCGCCGTCCGACGCGGTGGAGCTGCTGGCCCGGATCGCCGGCCGGGACCGGGTCGCCCGCGAGCCGGAGCGGGCCGCCGAGGCCGTCGCGCTGTGCGGGCACCTGCCGCTGGCGGTCCGGATCGCCGCGACCAGGCTCCGCGACCGCCCCGCCTGGACGGTCGCCGACCTGGTCGACCGGCTGGCCGACCCGGCCCGCCGGGCGGCCTGCCTGCGCACCCCCGACCGGGACGTGATGGCCCTGCTGCGCGCCTCCTACCAGCACCTCGACCGGGCCCAGCGGCGCTTCTCCCGGCTGCTCGGCCGCCGGGCGGCGGACGGCTTCGACGTGCACCGGGCGGCGGCCCTGACCGGCCTGAGCCCGGACCGGGCCGAGGGGCTGCTCGACGTCCTGTTCGAGCACAACCTGGTCCGCCAGGAGCCCTCGTCCCTGTTCTCCCTGCACCGCCTGCTCCGCGACTGCGCGTCGGACCTCCCCGACGCCGCCTGACCGCCGCCGGCCCGGCCGCCGCGGTCAGTAAGCTCTCGGCCCGGGGGCGGGCGTCACCGGCGCCGGTCGGAACGCGGAACGGGGGCCGAGTCATGCTGGACGCGCTGGGGCTGGACGCCGAGGCCGAGGCCGTCTACCGGCGGATGCTGGCCGATCCGCGGGCCGGGATCGCCGCGCTGGCCCTGGGGTCGGGGCTGTCCGAGGAGCGGGTGCGCGGCGGGCTGGACCGGTTGGAAGCGCTGGCCCTGGTGCAGCCCTCGGCCCGGGAGGAGAGCGGGTTCCGGGCGGTCGGGCCGGAGACCGCGATGGAACTGCTGCTGGCCCGCCAGCAGGCCGAACTCGCCGCCCAGCAGCTGCGGGTGGAGGCGTCCCGGGCCGCCGCCGCGCAGCTGATCGCGGAGTGCTCGGCGCTGCGTCCGGCCGCGGCCGACGCGTCCGTGGAGCAGCTGACCGGTCCGGAGGCGATCCGCGAGCGGCTGGCCGGGCTCGCCGACGCGGCGCGCCTGGAGGTGGCGACCTTCGCCCCCGGCGGCGCGCACACCGAGGAGGACCTGCGGGCCAGTCGGCGGCCGAACGCGGCGCTGCTGGAGCGCGGGGTGCGGATGCGCACGGTCTACCTGGACAGCGTCCGCAACCACCGGCCCACCCTGGAGCACGTGGACTGGCTGCACCAGCACGGCGGCCAGGTCCGGACGGTGCCCGCGCTCCCCGTCCGGATGGTCCTCTTCGACCGGCGGCTGGCCGTCCTGCCGACCGACACCGAGGACGCCCGGGCCGGTGCGGTGGTGCTGCGCGGCGCGGGCACGGTGGCCGCGCTGTACGCGCTGTTCGAGGGCGTCTGGGAGCAGGCCGTCCCGTTCGGCGGCCTTCCCGCGCCCGGCCCGGACGGGCTGCCCGCGCAGGAGGCGGCGGTGCTGCGGATGCTGGCCCGGGGCCACACCGACGAGGCGATCGCCAAGCGGCTGGGCGTCTCCCCGCGCACGGCCCGCCGGCTCGCCGCCAACCTGATGGAGCGGCTGGACGCCCGCAGCCGCTTCGAGGCGGGGGTGCACGCCGTCCAGGACGGCTGGCTCCCCGCCACGCGCTGACCGCGGGCGCCCGGCCCCGGATCCGTCCGGGCGCCCGGCCCTCGGATCCTTCCGGGTGACCGCCCGGCCGTCCGGCGCCGGCCGGGCGGGGTCTACGGGCGGCCGGTGGACTTGCGGAAGCGGCGCACCGCGAGGAACGAGAAGCCCGCGCCCCAGGCCAGCAGGTTGAGCACCGCGCCGGCCGCGCCGGAGTGCTCGCCGTGGAAGGAGAAGCCCTCGTTCAGCGGGTACCGGGCCAGCGTCGCCACCCCGTACATCGGGGTGAAGCGGGAGACCTCCAGCATGGTGCCGCCGAGCGGGACGAACAGGTTGCCCAGGAAGGCCAGGCCGGTCATGGTCAGGCCGGGCATGTGCATCACCACGTCGGGCTTCATCACCAGGCCCATCCCGATGCCGAGCGCGGCGAACACCACCGATCCGGCCCAGGCCGTCAGCAGCGAGAGCGTCCACACCGAGGCGTCGGCGTGCGCCCCGGTCAGCGCGCCCAGCACGCCCACCACGGCGACCGGCACCCCGGCCATCAGCACCGAGCAGACCACCTTGACCAGCAGGTAGCCGGGCGGGGTGAGCGGGCTCAGCGCGATGGTCCGCATCCAGCCGGCCGACTTCTCCACCGAGATGGTCGCGGCCGAGCTGACCGCCGCGGTGGCCGCGCCGTACACGGCCTGGCCGGTCATCATCCAGGCCGCGAAGTCGCCGTGCGGCAGCCGGGCCCCGCCGGAGGGGGCGGTGCGGAACAGCGCCAGGTACAGCACCGCGGGCAGCAGCACCGTGAAGAGCGTGGTCTGCCGGTTGAAGCGGCGGCGCAGCTCGTAGCGGACGAAGGTCGGGTTCACCCCCTGGAACAGTGCGGGGCGGGGGGCGGCGGGCGCCAGGGCGGCGGTCATCGGACGGTCTCCTTCACGTTCGTGGCCACGGCCCCGCGGGCGTGTTCGGTGAGGGCGAGGAAGGACTCCTCCAGGCTGCGCGGCGCCACCTCGATCTCGCTGGCCCACGTCCGGTCGAGCAGCGTCCGCACCAGGGCGTCGGAGTCGGCGCAGGTGAAGTAGGTGCGCTCGCCGCGCACGGTGGTGGAGTGCACCCCGGGCGTGCGGGAGACGAGTTCGGCCTCGAACGGGTCGAGCACCGCCGAGACGGTCCGTCCGCCGGTGGCCGCGCGGATCGCGGAGGCCGAGCCGTCGGCGACCACCGCGCCGCGGTCGACCAGCACCACCCGGTCGGCGAACCGGTCCGCCTCCTCCAGGTAGTGGGTGGCGAACATGACGGTCGTGCCGGCGGCCGCGTCGGCCCGGACGGCCGCCCAGAAGTCCCGCCGGGCGACCACGTCCATGCCCGCGGTCGGCTCGTCCAGCACCAGGAAGTCCGGCCCGGACAGCAGGGCCAGGGCGAACCGCAGGCGCTGCTGCTCGCCCCCCGAGCAGGACGCCACCCGGCGGTCGCGCAGTTCGGCGACGCCCGCCCGGACCATGCAGTGCTCCGGGTCCGCCCCGGGGTGCAGCGAGGCCAGCATCCGGACGGTGGCGCCGACGGTGAGGTCCGGCAGCAGCCCGCCGGACTGCAGCACCGCCGCCACCCGGCCGGCCCGCACGGCCCGTTCCGGGTCCGCGCCGAACAGCCGCACCTCGCCCTCGTCCGGGCGGGTCAGTCCGAGCAGCAGGTCGATCGTGGTGGTCTTCCCCGCCCCGTTCGGTCCGAGGAACGCCACCACCTCCCCGCGCCCGATCCGCAGGTCCAGCCCGCCCACCGCGGTGAACACCTCGCCCGCGGCGTTCGCGAACCGCTTGACCACCCCGCGCAGTTCGGCCACCGGCGGCCCGTCCGCCGCCCCGCCGGGCGCCGTCCGGCGCCGCTCATCGACCATCGTTGCGTGTCCTCCCGATCCGGCGGAGGTCCTCCCTCCCGCACCACCACCCTCCCGGTCCCCGCTATCCCCCGGCCCCGCCCGCCCTATCGGTCCGCTATCCCCCGCCGGGAGGCGGCCCGTCCCCCGCCGGGAGGCGGCCCGTCCCCCGCCGGGAGGCGGGTCAGCGGTCGGCGACGAGCCTGCGAACCAGGGCGGTCAGCTGGTCGCGTTCGGCGGGGGTGAGGGGGGCGGTGAGGTCGGCGTTGGCCCGTCGGCCGAGTTCTTCGGCCTGGTGGAGGAGGTCGCGGCCGGCGGGGGAGAGGGTGATCAGGTTCTTGCGGGCGTCGCGCGGGTCGCGTTCGCGGGTGACCAGGGCGCGGGACTGGAGTTCGTTGAGGGCGGTGACCATGTCCTTGGGGTCGATCCGGACGGTGCGGGACAGTTCGGCCTGGGCCAGCGGCCCGTACTCGGCGAGGGCGCAGAGCACGGCGTGGTGGCCCATCCGGAGGCCCGCTTCGGCGAGGCGTTCGGCGACCAGGCGGTGGGCGAGGGCGCCGGCCCGGCCGAGCAGCCAGCTGGGCAGGGACTGGAGGCGGGTGAGCGCGGGGTCGTCCATGGCCGGAAGCCTACTCCGGAAAACATTGGACGCCCCAATGAATCTCCGGCTATCGTTGGGGCATCCAACGACCTCCCGAAGGGCCTTTCCCCGTGCGCGAGTTCACCCTGCACAGCTACGACGGCCCGGCCGGCCTCCGGCTCCAGGACGCCCCCGAGCCGGCCCCCGGCCCCGGCGAACTGCTGGTCCGGGTCGAGGCCGCCGGGCTGACCCCGCCCCTGCTGCGCGCCCTGCGCGGCCACGGCCGGGCCCCGCTGCCGTACTCCCCCGGCGGCGACCTGGTCGGCCGGGTGCTCGCGGTCGGCGAGGGCGTCACCGCCCACCGCCCCGGCGACCGGGTCGGCGGCGTCGCCTTCTCCGGCGCGTACGCCGAACTCGCACTGGTCCGGACCGAGTTGGTCACCTCCGTACCCGAGGAGGTGCCCGCCGGCGAGGCGCTCGCGGTGGTCCGCGGCGGCCTGGTGGCGCTCGCCGCCCTGCGCCTGGGCGAGTTCGCGCCCGGCCAGGCCGTGCTGATCACCTCGGCGGCCGGCGGCGTCGGCCACCTGGCCGTCCAACTCGCCGTCGCCCTGGGCGCGGAGCGCGTGGTGGCGGCCGTCGGCTCGCCCGACAAGGCCGGGTTCCTGCACGGCCTGGGCGCCACCGAGGTGGTCGGCTACGCCGATCTCGAACTGCCGCACGTCCTCGACGACCTCGAGCCGATCGACCTGCTGATCGACAACGCGGGCGGCGACGCCCTGACCGCCGCCCACGCCGCGCTCGCCCCGTTCGGCCGCCTGGTGGTCAACAGCGGCTCCGGCGGCAGCCTCGACGCGGGCGTGCTGCTCCGCGGCATGCACACCGCCACCGGCCTCTCGATGGCCCAACTCTCCCGCCTGCGGCCGGACTTCCTCGCCGAATGCCGCGCCGAGCTCTGGCACCTGCTGGCCACCGGCGCGCTCCGCCCGGCCGTCACCGCCTTCCCGCTGACCGCCCTCCCGGAGGCCGTCGCCCTGCTGGAGCGCCGCGCCAACCTGGGCAAGCTCGCCGTCCTCCCCGAACCCGCCTGAAGCCCCCGCCCCCTGAAGCCCCCGACCGCCCGAAGCCACCAACCCCCCGAAGCCCCCGCCCGGCGGGAGCACGGCGGGCGGGGGCGGATCAGGACGGGTCGAACGGGTCGAACGGGTCGAACGGGTCAGGACGGCTGCTGGTACGCCTGGTCGACGAAGGCGGTCCTGCGCAGCGCGCTGTTGAACTGCACCGCGTCGTCGTTCTTCCCGAGGACGCGCTCGCCCAGGAAGGTGTGGGTCTGGCGGTCCAGGATGAGCTGGATGGCACCCACCCGGGGATCGACCATGCTCACCGCCTCGCCCTCCCGGCCGGTCGCGTCGGTCGCCTGCCGGACGTAGCTGATGTGCGGCAGCTTGGCCGCCGCCCGGAACAGCGCGGCCTCCTGGGCGGGCGGCACGGCGCCGTCGATCAGGTCGCGGACCACGCCCCAGACCGCGACCTCGTGCTTCGTCCCGTTGCCCTGCTCGTCGCTGAGCACCGCCGGGTCCTTGTCGAGGATCGCCAGCAGCTTGTCCGGGTCGGTGGGCAGCTTGGCCAGCTCCAGGTACGAGGAGTTCAGGATCGTCCCGGAGGCCGGGTAGGGGTCGATCTGGCCGCTGTTCTCGTACGCGCCGGTCGATCGGTACACGCCGGCCTTGGAGCCGTCCACGGACCGCCAGCCCTCACTGACGGTGGTGTCCTTCGGGCTGCCGGTGGTGTGCAGGACCTCGGTGTAGAGGAACTGGTCCGGGCGCGGCGTCGGGGTCTTGGCGGCCAGGTCGGCCAGCGCGTCGGCGGCGAGGTTCAGCGCCGAGACCGCCTCCGCGCTGGACTCGCCGGCGCCCGGGCCGACGATCTGGGTGCCGACCAGGCCCCCGGTGATCGCCATCGTCATCGCGGCGGCGACCAGCACCCGGCGCGAGCGCAGCACTCCGCGCCCGGCGGGGGCCGACTGCCGTCCGGCGATCCCGTCCATGAGCTGCTGGCGGCCGCGGAACCGGGCCTTGGCGGACATCGGTGCGGTGCCGGACCTGAAGTCGGCGAGTCGGGTCATCTCGTCCATGGGTTCTCCTCCGTCGTTCAGTGCGTCGAGTGGTCGAGTGCGGTCCGCAGCCGTCGGCGGGCCCGGTTGAGCCGGGAGCGGACGGTGCCGAGCGGGATCCCGAGCGCCTCGGCGATCTCGGGGTAGGTCAGTTCGGCCCAGGCGAACAGCAGCAGGACGTCCCGCTCCTTCGCCGTCAGCCGGGCCAGTGCGTCGGCCGTCTCCGCGGCCCGGGCGGCGGCCGTCACCCGGTCGGCGACCGTGTCGGCGTGGTCGTCGGCCTCGCCGGCCTCCAGCGGGTCGACGCCGCTGCGGGCCATGGCCCGGTAGCCGGAGCGCTCGGTGCGCCGGTGGCGGCGCAGCAGGTTGGTGGCGATGCCGTACAGCCAGGGCCGGGCGTCGGCGCGCTCCGGGTCGTAGCGGCCGCGGATCCGGAAGGCCGACAGGAAGGTCTCCGAGGCGAGGTCGTCGGCGAACGCCGTCCCGACCCGCCGGGCCAGGTAGCGGTGCACCGCTTCGGCGTGCCGGTCGTATATCCCGCCGAAGCGGTCGGGGTCGGCGAGCGAGGCCCTGATGACCTCCGCGTCACTGTCGCCGCCGTCCGTCCGGGCGGGCGCGTCCGTTCCGAGGACCGCTGTCACCGTGCCGCCCGACGGCGGTCCGGCCGTGCCTGGTCGATCGTCCGCATCGTTGTTCCCCCTCGGTGTCCGGCTCGTTGCTTACACCCTGCTATTGCCGCCGGGGCCGCGCCCGGTTCGGCGGATCGGGCGAAAACTTCTCCGGCTTGCGAAGCGGCTCCCGAAGCGGCTTGCGAAGCGGCTTCCCGGCCGACATCCCGACCGACATCCCGGCCGACATCCCGACCGGCTTCCCGACCGGCTTCCCGGCGGTCGGCCGGACGGCCCGTCAGCAACCGGTGCGCGAAAGGCGGTTGCGCCGGAGCGGGAAGGGCGCCACGCTATGCCGTAAGGGTTCTGAACCCTTACGCGGCCGGGCCGAGCCGGCCGACCGCTCCCCGCCGAAGGAGACCCGGTGACCGACCAACTCGCCCCGCCCGCAAGCACGTTGATCCCGCCCGCCGCCACCGGCCCGCTGGTCGGCCAGTCCGGCCGGGTGCACACGGCCCGGTTCAAGTGGGGCGTCCTCGGGATCGGGATCGCCGCCCAGGCCGCGTTCAGCGCCGCCTTCCAGGGCATCCCGACCGCGGGCTCCCAGCTGCAGGGCGCCTACCGGCTCACCCCCGGCCAACTCGGCCTGGTGCTGGCCGCGGTGACCTGCGGCGCGTTCGCCACGGACGTCCTGTGGGGCCTGCTGGCGGACCGGATCGGCGAACGCAGGGTGCTGATCACCGGCCTCGGCGGCACCACCCTCGCCCTCGCCGCGGCGGCCGCCTTCCTCACGCCCGGCGGCGGCGCCGTCCCGTCCCACCTGGCCCTGGCGGTCGTCCTGTTCCTGGCCGGCGGCCTCGGCGGTTCCGTGAACGGGGCTTCCGGCCGGGCCGTGATGGGCTGGTTCCCGCCCCAGCAGCGCGGGTTCGCCATCAGCCTGCGGGTGGCCGCCGTCCCGGCGGGCGGGGCGCTCGGCGCCGCCGTCCTGCCGCCGCTCGCGACGGCCGGCGGCTTCCGCTGGGTCTTCGGCTTCCTGGCGGGCTGCTCGCTGCTGGCGACCCTCGCCGTGGTGCTCTGGCTGGACGAGCCCCCGCTGGCGCGGCCCGGCGGCCGGGCCGCGGGCCCCAACCCGCTGAAGCGGTGGGACATCTGGCGCCTGGCCGGTACCGCGTTCCTGCTCGACCTGCCCCAGTTCACCGTGCTGACCTTCGGCTCGGTCTTCCTGCACACCGTCGAGCACCTGTCGCTGGGCACGATCGCCGTCCTGCTGGTCACCGTCCAGGTGTTGAGCGCCGTCTCGCGGGTCTGGGGCGGACGCTGGACCGACCGGCGCGGCGGACGCCACCGGCGCACCCTGGTCACCGTCTACAGCTGGACGATCGCCGCGGGCTTCACCGCGACCGCCCTGCTCCGCTCCGGCCCGCCCTGGGCGGCGGCCGCCCTGCTGGTGCTCTCCGGCACCCTCGCCTGCGGCTGGCACGGCGTGCACTACGCCGAGATCGCCACCATGGCGGGCCCCGAACGCTCGGGCGCCGCACTGGGGTTGGAGAACACCATGGTCTTCGCGGGCGCCTTCGTCACCCCGCTGCTGATCCCGGCCCTGCTGTCCGCCACCTCCTGGCCGGCGGTCCTGCTGCTGGTCGGCGCGCTCCCCGCCGCGCTCTCCGCGCTCGTCATGCCGCGCGAACCGCACACCGCCTGACCGGGCCTGCCCGGCCGCCATCCGTCCGTCCGTCCGTCCGTCCGTGACAGCATCGCCCTCGAAAACCCGTACCTCCAGGAAGGGGAGCGCCCCCGTGACCAGCACCGACCTGCGCTTCGACACCGGCCGGACCTGCCTCGACCTGCTGGCCACCGTCGGCGGCAACCTCTCCCCCGCCCCGGTCGAGCGGCTCGGCACCCCCGACCGGCTGGACGCCTGGCTGCGCGGCACCGGTGTGCTGCCCGCCGACGAGCCGCTCGACCTGGACGCCGGGGCCCTCCCCCGCTTCCACGCCCTGCGCGCCCTCGTCCACCGCGTCGTGCACGCCGAACTCACCGGCGGCGGCGCCACCGAGGACGACCTCGCCGCCCTCAACCGCACCGCCGCCCCCGGCCCGCTCGCCCTCCGCCTGGTCCGCACCCCCGACGGCGAACGGCTGCACCACCGCCCGGCCGCGCCGCCGACCCTCCCCGCCCTGCTCGGCGCCGTCGCCCACGACGCCGTCCACCTGCTCGGCTCCCCCGACCGCGACCTGCTCCGCGTCTGCGAGGGCCCCACCTGCGACCTGGTCTACGTCGACACCTCCCGCGGCCGCCGCCGCCGCTGGTGCTCCGCCACCGCCTGCGCCAACCGGCACTACGTGGCGGCCCACCGCGCCCGCCGCACGGAGCCGGACGGGGCGTGACACCGGTGACGGCACCCGCCGGGGCCCTCGCGGATCAGCACTCGCATTCGAGGATCCCCCGAGGGTGAAGCCCGTCATCCTCGGCGCAGACCAGCCGCGCGGCGTGCGGGCACCCGCTGGCCCTCCGGAAAAGCCTTTGGCGGGGGCCGCTCCGGCCCCGATACGGTTCCCCCATGTTGCGGAACCTGCTCTTCTCCACTCTGCTCACCCTCGGCGCCCTGGTGCTCCTCGCCGTCCTCATCATCCTCGGTGTCCCCTCCCGTGTGGCCTCCGGGATCGGCATCGCCCTCGTCCTCACCGGGGCCGTGGGCCGAGGTCTCCGCAACGGCCTCGCCCGGCACAAGAAGTAGCCCCCGCACTGAGGATCCGCCGTCGCGGCGGAACGGCCTGCCGCCGGGGAAGGGTCGAGGGCTTCCTCGTCCCGCTGGTCGGCCCGGATGAACCGGCCGCCCTGCGCGGCGGACTGTTCGGAAAGCACTCCCGCGGCTCCGGCACCCGGCACCACCACCGGACGGACGCGGAGCGCGACCGGCTCCGGTCCCGGGATCCTCGGGTGGTTCAACTCCGGCCGACCGGCCACCACTACTGACCGGAGCCGCCGGGTACGGCCGCCGCGCCGCGCTCACCGACGGCGGCGACCAGTTCGCGGACGTGCTCGGTGGCCCGCGCCCGCGAGTCGAACGGCAGGGTGGCCTTGCGCGGCTCCGGACCGCCGACCTCGACGTGCACCTCGTACTTCGGCTTCTTGCGGACCTCGCGCAGGACCACCGACACCAGCTTCCCGAAGCCGATCAGCACCAGGGCCACCAGCGCGACCAGCGGCCCGTCCGGCAGGGCCGTTCCGCTCCAGTCCAGCCTCACCCCGCCGGGGCCGGTCAACCGGACCAGCACCGGGACCCCGTCCGGGCCGACGACCGCGTCCTCGTCCGGCCGCCCGGTGCCTTCCAGGCCCACCAGTTCGATGCGGTCGACGAGACGCGTCGGACGCAACGCCGCCATCCGGCGTCCGAACTCCTCGGCGCGGCTCCGCTTCTGGCTCTTCGTCTCCGCCAGTGGCAGGACCCGGCCGTCGCGCAGCCGCACCTCGATCAACCAGCAGTCGAGCGTGCCCGGCCCCTGCCGCCCGTCGCGGACCGCGATCGCCTCGACCTCCCGCCACGAAGCACGGCGGGTACGGGCGATCGACCGCTCGACGATGCCGTTCCGGTCGACGACCAGACCCGTCCGGGCCGTCTGGAAGCACAACACCGCGAAGAGGACCGCCAGGAGCCCGTAGAACACCCGCTGTCCGACCGGCGAACCGCTGCTGCTGGTCAGGACGGCGACCGAGAGCAGCAGGAACACCAGCTCCACGCCCACCAGGACTATCCGAGCAGGGTTGCTGCTCCTCACCGGCTTCATCGGATCCCCCTCCGTGTCGCCCGCTCGGCAAGGAGGCGGGCCGGTCAGACGCTTCCGAACTCGCCCGCAGCGGCGGCGGAAACGAACGCGGCCCAGGCTACGGGAGTGAAGCGCAGACGCGACCCCTCCGGGTCCTTGGAATCACGCACGGTGCCGGGGCGGTTGGTGTCGACCTCGATGCAGTCGCCGCCCTCGCCGTTGCTGTAGCTGCTCTTGACCCAGTTCTCGGACGCGCTGGTGGGGTTGGTCATCCTCGGCAACTCCCTTCGGGGTGGGCCCCGTTCGGCCGGGGCCCCGCGCCAAAAGGCATGCCCCGTGGTCCGGTCGCGAACCACGGGGCACCGTCGATTTCGGGGTCAGATGTTTCCGAACTCGCCTGCAACGGCGGAGGAAACGAAGGCGTTCCAGGCGGCGGGGGTGAAGCGCAGACGCGGCCCCTCCGGGTCCTTGGAGTCACGCACCGTGCCGGGACGGCTGTCGTCCACCTCGATGCACTCGCCGCCCTGACCGTTGCTGTAGCTACTCTTCCGCCAGCGGGCGGACCGTTCCTCGGAGCGCATTGGTGAATCCTTCCCGTGCCGAACTGAACAGGGCGTCGGTGTCCTGCGGAGACAGGGCCTGACCCCGCAGCAGATTGTAGAGGTCGAGCCGGTGTTCCACGTCTTGGGCGTCCTCGAACAGGCGCCCCCACCGGCTGCCTTCTTCATAGGCGACCATCTTCCGATCGGGCAGCGTCAGCAGCATCAGTGAGGTGCCGCCCATCTCGGAGTGGGCGCCGGCACTGAGCGGAAGCACCTGGATCGTGATGTGCCGCTGCCGGCTCGCGGCGATGAGCAGTGACAGCTGCTCGGCCATCACCTCGGGGCCGCCGACCGGCCGCCGGATCGCCGACTCGTCCAGAACGAACCAGTACCGGCACGGCGGCGGCTCCTGGTGCAGCCGGGTCTGGCGGGCCATCCGGCCGGTCAGCCACTCCTCCCGCTCCTCCGGGGTGGCGAACGGCTCACTGGCACTGAGCAGCGCGTTGGCGAACGCCTCCGACTGGAGCAGACCCGGCACGGTCAGGGTGTACGACTCGTGCCTGACGGCGGTGTCGACCAGTTTCAGGTAGGCCGAGTACTTCTCGGGAAAAGGTTCCCGCGCCGCGAGCGGGTAGTAGCGCTGGAACGATCCGTCGGTGTTGAAGGCCGCGTCCAGCTTCTCGGACAGGCCCGCCGGCGGGCGCGACTCGCCGCCCTCGATCCGACTGAGGTGCCCGGTCGAGAAGTTGAGGATCTGCGCGAGCCTGCTCAGCGACATGTCCCCGTTGGCCTTGCGGTGTCGGCGGATCTCCGCGCCGTAGAAGTGCCTCGGTGACCGTTCCGGGTGGAGTTCCCGCTCTCGCCACGCCATCCGTTCGGCCTCCTCGCATGTTCCGCGCCCGCCCGACGCCCAGGTCCGCAAAGCGGCGCACCTTGTTCAGGGTAGCGGCGCTCGGCAACGCTTGAGGCACAGACAGTGACCATTGGCCAGAGCAAGTGCAATACGGAGCAAAGAAAGTGACGAACAGTCAACAAAAGCCCACCGGAACGCCCCCGGCCGCTCCGCTCCCCTCGAACACCTACCCGACCCCGGCCGCGAAGTTGACCATCCGGGTCTACACCCTGCGGGCCGACGGCAGCCGGGTGGAGGTCTCCTCCTGCACCTCGGACGAGGACCAGCACCTGCCGCTGGTCTCGGCGCTCACCTGGCCGGCCTGCCGCTGCCCCCGGTGCACCCTCACCACCCGCAAAGACGCGGCCTGAACCCGAAAGGGACCCACGTGCTCTACACCGGACAGTCGCCGGAGGCCACCGACGTCCTCCGACGCTTCCTCCGCGACGGATTCACCCGGGCCGAACAGGCCACCGACCTCCTCGAGTTGGCCTTCCGCACCGCCCGCCTCGACCCGCCACCCGGACTCTCCCCCGTCTACCGCGACGACGTCCTCCCCGAACACGGCGCCGTCGCCCTCGGCTGCGCCGGACTGCCCTGGATCCAGCGCACCGCCGAAGCCCTCCTCGAACTCGCCTACCTCCGAGGCGAATTGCACCTCCCCCAGCAGCACCACGCCGTCCAGGCGGCCCGCCCATGACCGACCACGACCGTAACGACGACACCGCCGACACCGCCGACACCGACGACCGCGCCCCCGACAACGCCCCGCTGCGACGCGCCTGGCACCTCGCCGAACAGCTCTCCGCAGCCGGCGGCGGCGAGGCCCGGATGATCGTCACCGAGAACGGCTACCGCATCGAACTCGCCGTCCACCGCGACGACGACGGCACCGACGACACCGGCGACCACCGGGCCGTCCTGAACGCCCTCGCCCTCGGCGACCGCTGGGGCCACACCTCCTCCCCACCCTCCCGCAACAACGGCACCGCCCGCGAGACCGTCTGGAGCGAGATCCACACCGACCCGCCCCAGGAGTGAAACCGCCGGTCAGGGCGCCGAGTTGGGAACGTCCTTGCTGTTGTCGTACGCCTTGATCGGGCTCATGGCGCCCAGGCCGGGGAGGGGTGCCGTGGCATCGTGGCTGACCTCGGCGCAGCCGCTGGTGTCGTCGGCGGTGCGGGCGTCGGCGTTCTTCAGGGCGGTGGACCGGTCGGGGGCGGGTGTCTCG
Organism: Kitasatospora sp. NPDC057198; assembly: GCF_042670125.1. Classification (NCBI taxonomy): domain Bacteria; kingdom Bacillati; phylum Actinomycetota; class Actinomycetes; order Kitasatosporales; family Streptomycetaceae; genus Kitasatospora; species Kitasatospora sp. NPDC057198. The sequence goes on from NZ_JBHUWH010000020.1 coordinate 14,823, forward strand.
GGGGCGGCTCCGCCGGCAGTGGCGGGGTAGCTGGTGCCGGTGGTCCAGTCGGTGCCGATCAGCAGCTCGATCGAGCTGCCCTGTCCGGCGCGGACGGCGCTCGCGGGGAGGCCGAGGTCCGCCGCGACCTGCTGGGCGGCGGCTTCCTTGCCGGCGGGGTAGGTGACCGCGCTGTGGTCGGCGGTGACGCCCTGCCCGGTGGTGGTGTTCTTGGCGAAGCCGTCCTGCCGGAGCTTGTCGACGAGCGCTCCGGCCCGGCCGGTGATGCCGGTGCCGTTGCGCACCACGACGGTGATGCCGCTGCGGGCCGGGCCGCTCGCGGCCGGGGGCGCGGAGGAAACGGGCGCGGAGGAAACGGGCGCGGTGGCGACGGGGGCGGAGGAGGCGGGCGCGGTGGAGGCAGCGGCGTCCGGGGCGGGGTCGCCGGTGAGCGGCCGGTCGTCCTTGATCATCCGGAACAGCTCGGCCGCGCCGGGGCCGATCACCCGCCGGTTGGTGTCCGCGGGGTCGGGCACGACCTGCATGGTGGTGAAGGTGATCCGCTCGGTGGGCACCTTGCTGATGTCGTCGCCGAGACCGACCAGTTTGGTGATGCCCTTCAGTCCGGGGTCGACGGTGAGCGCGCTGGTGGCCGCGTTGGCCAGCGACAGCATCTCGGCCGGGTTGGTGAGCGTCCCGGCGCTCTTCAGCTGGCGGATCATCGAACTGAGGAAGAGGTGCTGGGCCGAGGCGCGGCCGATGTCGGTGCCGTCGCCGAAGCCGTACCTGGTCCGGACGAACTGGAGCGCCGCCATGCCCTGGAGGGTGTGTTCGCCCTTCGAGAGCTTGAGGTGCGAGCGCGGGTCGTAGATGTTGTTGTCGACGCAGACCGGGACGCCGCCCACCGCATCCGACATCTTGATCACGCCGCCGAAGTCGACCTGGACGAAGTGGTCGATCGGCAGGTCCGTCAGCTTGCGCACGGCCGCCACGGTGCAGCCGGGTCCGCCCTGCAGGGAGGAGTTGATCATGGCGTGCTTCTGCGGCTTGAACACCTGCTTGCCCGACTCGTCCTTGCAGCCCGGCAGTTCGGTCCGCAGGTCGCGCGGGATGCTCATCACGGTCGCGTTGGTGCGGTCCGCGGAAACGTGGAGCAGCAGGTTGACGTCGGCGTTCGCGCCGCTGCCGCAGGTGCCCGCGCCGAGGTTGCAGTCCTCCGGGTTGTCACGGGTGTCGGAGCCGATCACCAGCACGTTGATGGGGGTGCGGCCGAAGGCGTCCGGCGTCTCGTGCCCGGCGTCGCCCTCCTCGCCCATGAACAGCGGCGCCTCCTTGATGTTGGCGTTCAGCCGGTAGTAGACGTAGCCGCCCGCCGCGACGGTCAGCACCACCACCCCGGCCGTCCCGTACACCAGCACCTTCTGCCAGCGCCGCATCCGCCGCCGGCCCCGCCGGCCCTGCTGGCCCTGCTGCCGGGCCGCCTCCCGCCGCCCGGCCCGGCTCCTGGCCTGCCGCCGGGCCTCCGCCCGCCCGCCCGGCCGCTGCGGGGGCACCGTGCCCCCGGACCCGTCCTCCGCCGACTGGGCGGTCCCGGCCTGTCCGCGCATCACATCGCACCCCCGTGGCCCGGCCGTTCCGGGCGTGTCCACCCCTATAGATGCACGGCCCACCACAGGTGTTGCACGAATTCTCCGAACACTTTTCCGAGGCCGGAGCGACGGGGGCGACGGAACGGCAGGGCCTCGGAGCGACGGGGGCGACGGGGCGTCAGAAGTCCACCGGGTCACGGACCAGCGGGCAGGTCATGCAGTGCCCGCCGCCGCGCCCCCGGCCGAGTTCCGCGCCGACGATGGTGATCACCTCCACCCCGGCCTCGCGCAGCAGCCTGTTGGTGGTGGTGTTGCGGTCGTAGGTGACCACCACGCCCGGTTCGAGCGCGACGGCGTTGTTGCCGCTGTCCCACTGCTGGCGCTCGGAGGCGTAGACGTCGCCGCCGGTGCCGATCACCCGCAGCGCGGGCAGGCCCAGCGCCTCGGCCACCACCTGGGTGAACGGGCGGGAGCCCTCGTCCACCACCTCCACGCCGGGGGCCCGGTCGGTGGGGTAGAGCGAGAAGGCGTGCACCCCGTCCATGATCGCCGGGTAGAGGGTGACGGTCTCCCGGTCGGCGAAGGTGAACACGGTGTCCAGGTGCATCGCGGAGCGCAGCTTGGGCATCCCGGCGACCACCACCCGACGGGCCGCGCCCCTCGCGAACAGCGCGGCGGCGACCTGGGTGATCGCCTGCCGGGAGGTGCGCTCGCTCATGCCCATCAGCACCACGCCGTTGCCGATCGGCATGACGTCGCCGCCCTCGAAGGTGGACTGGCCCCAGCTCCGCTCGGGGTCGCCCCACCAGACGGTGGCGCCGGCGAAGTCCGGGTGGAAGGCGTACACCGCCTTCATCAGCAGCGTCTCGTCGTGCCGGGCGGGCCAGAAGAGCGGGTTGAGCGTGACGCCGCCGTACAGCCAGCAGGTGGTGTCCCGGGTGTAGAGGGTGTTGGGCAGCGGCGGCATCAGGTACTCGCGCGCGCCGGTGGCCTCCCGGGCCAGCGCCAGGTAGCCGGAGCGGTACTCCTCGGGCAGGTCGGCGGTGGCCAGGCCGCCGATCAGGAACTCGGCCAGCGCCGCCGGGGCCAGCGTCTCCAGGTACTCCCGGGTGCCGTCGACCAGCCCCAGGCCGACCTGGTCCGGGACGATCTTGCGGTCCAGCAGCCAGCTCCGGGCGCCCGGCACTGCCACGGTCTGCGCCAGCAGGTCGTGCAGCTCGACCACCTCGACGCCGCGCCCGGTCAGCTTGTCCACGAAGTCGGCGTGGTCGCGCTGCGCGTTCTCCACCCACATGACGTCGTCGAACAGCAGGTCGTCGGCGTTGCCGGGGGTGAGCCGCCGGTGCGCGAGGCCCGGCCGGCAGACCAGCACCTTGCGCAGCCGGCCCACCTCGGAGTGGACGCCCAGAGCGGTCGGAGCAGTCGGAGCAGTCGGAGCAGTCATCAACGCGGTCCCTTCGCAGCGTACGGAACGGAAGTCATCTCGACGGGGCGGGCCGGTCGGCCGCCGGCCTCACAGGTCGATCCACCCGGCGGCCAGCGCCGCCACCCCCACCACCGCGCCGGCCACCGACACCGCCAGCACCACCAGCTCGCGCGGCGAGAACAGCCGCCGCCCCTGCTCCCGGCGGGCCATCACGAACAGCACGGTCGCGGGCGCGTAGATGATCAGCGACACCAGCAGGTACGCCCAGCCCGCCGCGTACACCAGGAAGGCCGTGTACGCCGTGGCCAGCCCCGCCACCAGCCACGCCCCGGCCCCGGCCCGGTCCTGCCGGGCCACCAGCACCGCGTACCCGGCGGCCAGCAGGTACGGGATCAGGCTGAGCGTGCTGGTCAGGTCGAGCGCGAAGTCGAAGGCGTCGTCCGAGAACGCCGTCACCACCAGCATCAGCTGCGACAGCGCGGTGGTCAGCAGCAGCGCGGGCACCGGCACGTCCCGGTCGGTGGCGCGGGCCAGGAAGCGCGGCATGTCCTCGTCCTTGGCCGCGACGAACAGCACCTCGGCGGCCATCAGCGTCCACGCCAGGTAGGCGCCCAGCACCGAGACGATCAGCCCGACGCTGACCAGCACCTTTCCCCAGGTGCCGACCGCCGCCTCCAGCACGCCCGCCATCGACGGCTGCCGCAGCTCGGCGATCTCGTTCATCGGCAGGATGCCGTACGAGACGATCGTCACCGAGGCGAACACCGCGAAGACGCTCAGGAAGCCGAGCACCGTGGCCCGGCCGACGTCCGAACGCCGCTTCGCGTGCCGGGAGTAGACGCTCGCGCCCTCCACCCCGAGGAACACGAACACCGTCGCCAGCATCGTCCCGTGCACCTGGTCGTACAGCGAGCCCGCGTAGGAGGCGCCCTGGAAGTTGTCGGCGAACACGTCCGGTTCGAAGCAGAACAGCGCCAGCACCACGAACACCAGGATCGGCACCAGCTTGGCCACCGTGACGATCCGGTTGATCATCGCGGCCTCCTTCACGCCGCGCCGCACCAGCAGGAAGAACCCCCACAGCCCGCACGAGGACAGCACCACCGCCAGCGCGGTGTCCCCGTCCCCGAGCGCCGGGGCGAGCGCGCCGACCGTCGACATGATCAGCACCCAGTACGTCACGTTGCCGACGCAGGCGCTCGCCCAGTAGCCGAACGCCGAGAAGAAGCCCAGGTACTCGCCGAAACCGGCCTTCGCGTACGCGTACACGCCCGCGTCCAGCTTCGGCCGCCGCATCGCCAGCGCCTGGAAGACCAGCGCCAGCATCAGCATGCCCGCCCCGGCGACCAGCCAGGCGATCAGCGCGCCCAGCACGCCGGTCTCCTGCGCGAACCGGCCCGGCAGCGAGAACACCCCCGCGCCGACCATCGAACCGACCACCAGCATGGTCAGCGTCGGCAGCGCCAGCTTCGCCGTGCCGACCTCCGGTTCCCGGACCGTCTCCTCCGTCGCCACCCGCGCCGCTCCCTCTCGCTCGCGGCGCCCGGGCACCCCGGACGCCCCGGGCACCGCCGCCCCGGACGCCACCGCCGCGGGCGGAACGCTACCAACCGGATGTCCGATTCACCCGGCTATGCACCCCTCCCGCGCGCCGCCCGCCGACCGCCCGCGCACCTCCTCCAGCCGCACCACGCCCGGTCTCGACGAGGGCTCGAGGTCCGTGCCGCAGCATCGTCGATCACGGGCAGGTCCGGACGGAGAACACGGGGGAACGGGCATGGGCGCACGACCGAACGAGGCGGCGGACCGGCCGCCCCTGAGCGAGACCCGCAACCGGGCCGCCGAGCTGCGCGAACTGCGCGAGCAGGTCCGCCGCGGCCCCGGCGAGAAGGCGACCGAGGCCCAGCACGCCAAGGGCAAGCTCACCGCCCGCGAGCGGATCGACCTGCTCCTCGACAGGGGCTCCTTCCACGAGGTGGAGCCGCTGCGCCGGCACCGCGCCCAGGGCTTCGGCCTGGAGACCAAGAAGCCGCACACCGACGGCGTGATCGTCGGCTGGGGCACCGTGCACGGGCGCACCGTCTTCACCTACGCCCACGACTTCCGGATCTTCGGCGGCGCGCTCGGCGAGGCCCACGCCCAGAAGATCCACAAGATCATGGACATGGCCATCGCGGCCGGCGCGCCCCTGGTCTCGCTCAACGACGGCGCCGGCGCCCGGATCCAGGAGGGCGTCACCGCACTGGCCGGCTACGGCGGCATCTTCCAGCGCAACACCCGCGCCTCCGGCGTCATCCCGCAGATCTCCGTGATGCTCGGCCCCTGCGCCGGCGGCGCCGCCTACAGCCCGGCCCTCACCGACTTCGTGTTCATGGTCCGCGAGACCTCGCAGATGTTCATCACCGGACCCGACGTCGTCCAGGCCGTCACCGGCGAGAAGATCACCCAGAACGGCCTCGGCGGCGCCGACGTCCACTCCGCCGTCTCCGGCGTCTCGCACTTCCTCTACGACGACGAGCAGTCCTGCATCGAGGAGGTCCGCTACCTGCTCTCCCTCCTCCCGCAGAACAACCGCGAAACCCCCCACGCCCGCGCCACCGACGACCCCGCCGGACGCCGCAACGACAAGCTGCTCGACCTCGTCCCCTCGCACGGCAACCGCCCCTACGACATGCGCAAGGTCATCGAGGAGGTCGTCGACCACGGCGAGTTCCTGGAGGTCCACGAGCGCTGGGCCACCAACGTGATCTGCGCCCTGGCCCGGATCGACGGCCACGTCGTCGGCATCATCGCCAACCAGCCCCAGTCCCTGGCCGGCGTCCTGGACATCAACGCCAGCGAGAAGGCCGCCCGCTTCGTCCAGATGTGCGACGCCTTCAACATCCCCCTGGTCACCATGCTCGACGTCCCCGGCTTCCTGCCCGGCGTCGACCAGGAACACGACGGCATCATCCGCCACGGCGCCAAACTCCTCTACGCCTACTGCAACGCCACCGTCCCCCGCATCCAGCTCATCCTGCGCAAGGCGTACGGCGGCGCCTACATCGTCATGGACTCCCGCTCCATCGGCGCCGACCTCTCCTACGCCTGGCCCACCAACGAGATCGCCGTCATGGGCGCCGAAGGCGCAGCCAACGTCATCTTCCGCCGCGACATCAACGCCGCCGAGGACCCCGACACCATGCGCGCCCAGAAGATCAAGGAATACAAGAGCGAACTGATGCACCCGTACTACGCGGCCGAACGCGGCCTCGTCGACGACGTCATCGACCCCGCCGAGACCCGCACCGTCCTCGCCTCCGCACTCGCCATGCTCCGCACCAAGCACGCCGACCTGCCCAGCCGCAAGCACGGCAACCCGCCGATCTGACCGCCCGTAGGCTGATCCACCGTCACACGGACGACGGTTCCGCGACGGAACCGTCCGGCGGTCGATGGGAGACGGGCATGGAATTCACCGGACAGGGCGACGGACAGGGCGCCCCGCTGCGCCTGGTGGTCACCGGCGGCGGCACCGGCGGGCACACCTACCCCGCGCTGACCGCGGTACGGGCGCTCCAGGCCCGACTGGCCGCGCACGGACGGGCGGTGGACGTGCTGTGGATCGGCACCGCGGCCGGGTTGGAGGCCCGAGTGGCCCCCGCCGAGGGCATCCGGTTCGCGCCCGTCGCCACCGGCAAGATCCGGCGCTCCTCCAACCCGCTGAAGCTGGTCTCCCCCGCGAACGTCCGGGACATGTGCCGCGTCCCGCTCGGCGCCTGGCAGGCCCGCGCCCTGATCGCCGAGTTCGCCCCGGACGTGGTGCTGGCCACCGGCGGCTACGTCGCGGTGCCGGTCGGCCTGGCCGCCCGCTCCTGCCGGGCCCCGCTCGTCGTGCACGAGCAGACCGTCCGCCTCGGGCTGGCCAACAAGGTGCTGGCCCGCGCCGCGACCCGGGTCGCGGTCTCCTCCGAATCCACCCTGCCGCTGCTGCCGAAGTCCGCCCGGAGCACCGCCGCCGTCACCGGCAACCCGGTGCGCCCTGCCGTCCTCGCCGGACAGGCCGACAAGGCCGTGACCGCCCTCGACCTGTACGGCTTCGACCGCTCGCTGCCCACCGTCTACGTCACGGGCGGCGCCCAGGGCTCGGTGCAGATCAACACCCTGGTCGCGGCAGTCCTGCCCGACCTCCTGCAGCGCGCCAACGTCATCCACCAGTGCGGCCCCGCCAACGAGAGCGCCCTGCGCGCGCACACCCGCGACCTGCCCCCGCAGCTGGCCGGCCGCTACCTGCTCACCGGCTACCTCGGCGCCGAACTCCCCGACGTGCTCGCCCTCGCCGACGTGGTCGTCAGCCGCAGCGGTGCCGGCACCCTCGCCGAACTCACCGCCCTCGGCAAGGCCGCCGTCTTCGTCCCGCTCGCCTCCTCCGCCGGCAACGAACAGGCCCACAACGCCACCCACCTCCAGCGGTCGGGCGCCGCCACCGCCCTCCTCGGCGACGTCACCCCCGCCGCCCTCCACGCCGCCCTCACCCCCCTGCTCACCGACCCCCACCACCGCGCCACCATGGCCGCCAACTCCCGCACCCACGGCCGCCCCGACGCGGCCGACCGCCTCGTCGACGTCCTCCTCTCGGCGGTCGGCACCCGGCGCTGAGCCCTCCCCGGCTCCCCGACGCCCCGACGCTCCGGCACCCCGGCTCCCGCCGGAGCGGGCGCCGGGGCCGAGCGGCAGTCAGCAGCCGCCCCCGGGCGAGCAGGAGCCGCCCGCCGAGGGCACGCCGAGCGTGATGAGCTGCGGGACGGCGGGGGCCCCGCAGCAGCCGCCGTCCTGCTCCCCGGCGGGCTCGTCGTAGAGGCCGGCGCCGCCGCAGACGCCGGTCTCCGGGAGGGTGAGTTCGACGCGGGCGGCGGCCTCCAGGTCGCCGGCGAGCGCGGCGGCCACCGAGCGGACCTGCTCGTAGCCGGTCAGGGCGAGGAAGGTCGGGGCCCGACCGTAGGACTTCATGCCGACCAGGTAGACGTCCTGCTCCGGGTGCGAGAGCTCGTTCGCGCCGTGCGGGTAGACGGTGCCGCAGGAGTGCTGGTTGGGGTCGATCAGCGGGGCGAGTTCGGTCGGGGCCTGGAGGCGGTCGTCGAGGCCGAGGCGCAGTTCGGTGAGGAAGGACAGGTCGGGACGCAGGCCGGTCAGCACGACGACCTCGTCCAGGCCCTCGGCGCGGGTGCCGTCCTCGGCGACCAGGGCCAGGTGTTCGCCGTCCCGCTCGACGGCGGCGGTGCGGAAGCCGGTCAGCGCGTCGGCGCGGCCGCTGTCGACCGCGGCCTTGGCGGCCAGGCCCAGGGCGCCGCGGGCGGGGAGCTGGTCGGCGGTGCCGCCGCCGAAGGTGGAGCCGGTGAGGCCGCGGCGCAGCACCCACACCGCGTGGGTGCCGGGCTCCTGCTCCGCCAGGTCGGCGAGGGCCGCGAGGGCGGTGAACGCGGAGGCGCCGGTGCCGACGACGGCGGTGCGCCTGCCGGCGTACCGGGCCCGGACGGCCGGGTCCTTGAGGTCGGGGACGCGGTAGGAGACGCGGTCGGCGGCGGCGCGCTCACCGAGGGCGGGCAGGCCGTCGGCGCCGAGCGGGTTCGGGGTGGCCCAGGTGCCGGAGGCGTCGACGACGGCGCGCACCAGCAGGCGCTCCTCGCTGCCGTCGGCGCGGGCGACGTGGACGGTGAAGGGCTGCTGCTCGCGGTCGGCGTCGACGATCCGGTCCCGCCCGGCGCGGGCGACGCCGGTGACCCGGGCGCCGTAGCGGACGCGCTCGCCGAGGGCGTCGGCGAGCGGCTGGAGGTAGCGGGCGACCCAGTCGCCGCCGGTCGGGTACGCGGTGGCCTCGGGGCGGGTCCAGCCGGTGGGGGCGAGCAGCTTCTCGGCGGCGGGGTCGACGACCTCGGCCCACGGCGAGAACAGCCGTACGTGCGACCACTCGCGGACGGCGGTGGCGGCCGACGGCCCGGCCTCGAGCACCAGCGGTTCGATGCCGCGCTCCAGCAGGTGGGCGGCGGCGGCCAGGCCGATCGGTCCGGCGCCGATCACGAGGACGGGCAGGCCGGTGGTGTCGGAGGTCATGGCGGTTCTCTCCCCTTCGCGCTGGGCGGTGCGGCCTCGCCGCGACCCGCCTGATTCGACAAACGTCGATGTGCTGTCCCCTCCGACCTTGCCCGTCGTATCGATGGATGTCAATATAGGCGCATGTCGAATTCACGGATGGAGCTGCCGGTCCTCGCACCGGAGGCGGTGCCGTGCTGCCCGCCACTGACCTCGGCGGAACTCTCCGAGGCGGACGCGGTCAAGATGGCCGCGATGTTCAAGGCGCTCGGCGACCCGGTACGGCTGCGGCTGTTCTCCAAGGTCGCCGCGCACGAGGGCGGCGAGGCGTGCGTGTGCGACATCCAGGACGTCGGCGTCTCCCAGCCCACCGTCTCCCACCACCTGAAGAAGCTCCGCGAGGCCGGCCTGCTCGCCTCCGAACGCCGCGGCACCTGGGTGTACTACCGGGTCGAACCATCCGTCCTGGCCGGCCTGGCGCAACTCCTCGACCTCAACCGCTGACCCGCACCGCCCCCGCCGCGCTGGAGGAGTTCCCGTGACCGTCGCACTTCCCCCGCTCGGCCCGATGCGGCCCGAGCACGCCGAGCAGGTGCTCGCGATCTACCGGGCGGGCATCGAGGAGGGCAACGCCACCTTCGAGACCGAGACGCCGGACTGGGCCGCGTTCGACGCCGCCCGCCTGCCCGCGCACCGGCACATCGCCCTCGGCCCGGACGGGCAGGTGCTCGGCTGGGCGGCAGTCGGCGCGGTCTCCGCCCGCCCCGCCTACGCCGGGGTGGTCGAGCACTCCGTCTACGTCCACCCCGACCACCGCGGCCGGGGCATCGCGGGCGCCCTGCTGGCGGCACTGGTCGACTCCACCGAGGCCGCCGGGATCTGGACGATCCAGTCGTCCGTCTTCCCCGAGAACACCGCCAGCCTCGCCCTCCACGCCCGCGCCGGCTTCCGCACCATCGGCACCCGCGAACGCGTCGCCCGCCACCACGGCGTGTGGCGTGACACCGTCCTGATCGAACGCCGCAGCCCGGCCGTCGGCTGACCCGCCCGCCCGCCACGCCGGGAGCGGGTCGGGTGGCGGGGCGGGTCCGGTGGCCGGGGCGGGCCCGGCGGTGGGGCGGGTACTCAGGAGCCGGGGGCGGTGAACTTCTTGCGCCAGGCGAGGGAGACGTACACCAGGGCGATCAGCACCGGGACTTCGATCAGCGGGCCGACGACGCCCGCGAGGGCCTGGCCGGAGGTGACGCCGAAGGTGCCGATGGCCACCGCGATGGCGAGTTCGAAGTTGTTGCCGGCGGCGGTGAAGGCGAGGGTGGCGGTGCGGTCGTAGCCGAGGCCGAGACCCCTGCCGAGGGCGAAGGTGCCGAACCACATGATCGCGAAGTAGGCGAGCAGCGGCAGGGCGATCCGGGCGACGTCCAGCGGCTGCGAGGTGATCGTCCTCCCCTGGAGGGCGAACAGGACCACGATGGTGAACAGCAGCCCGTACAGGGCCCAGGGGCCGATGCGCGGCAGCACCTTCGCCTCGTAGCGTTCGCGGCCGAGCCGCCGCTCGCCGAGGCGGCGGGTGAGGAAGCCGGCGATCAGCGGGATGCCGAGGAAGACGACGACGTTGAGGGCGATCCTCCACATGGAGACGTCCAGGTGCTCGCCCTCGCCGAGGCCCAGCCAGCCCGGGAGCAGGTCGAGGTAGAACCAGCCCAGCACACCGAACATGACGACCTGGAACACCGAGTTCAGGGCCACCAGGACGGCGGCGGCCTCGCGGTCGCCGCAGGCGAGGTCGTTCCAGATGATCACCATGGCGATGCAGCGGGCCAGCCCGACGACGATCAGCCCGGTGCGGTACTCCGGCAGGTCCGCCAGGAAGACCCAGGCCAGGGCGAACATCACCGCCGGGCCGACGATCCAGTTGATCACCAGCGAGGAGGCCATGAGCCTGCGGTCGCCGGTGACGGTGTCGAGCCGGTCGTAGCGGACCTTCGCCAGCACCGGGTACATCATGACCAGCAGGCCGAGCGCGATCGGCAGCGAGATCCCGCCGACCTCCACCTCCGCCAGCGCGTCGTTCAGCCCGGGGACCAGGCGGCCCAGTCCGAGGCCGACGGCCATCGCGACCAGGATCCACACCGCGAGGTAGCGGTCGACGAACGACAGCTTCCCGGCGACCGACGCCGCCTCGGCGGGTCCGGCGTCCGGGGCGGGCGCGGTGCGGGGCATCAGCAGGACCTCTTGGTGTCGGCGTTGGCGCGGGCGGTGGCGGCGAGGTCGGCGAACTGACCGGACAGGACCTCCAGCACCTCCGGCCGCAGCCGGTAGTAGGTGAAGCGCCCGCACGGCTCGGTGTCCACGACGCCGGCGTCCCGGAGCACCTTGAGGTGGTTGGAGAGGTTGGTCTGACGGGCGCCGGTCTCCTCCACCAGGTGCGTGGTGCACAGGGTCTCGCGGGCCAGCAGGGTCACGATCCGCAGCCTGAGCGGGTCGGACAGCACCCGCAACAGTTCAGTGTCGACTGACATCACCATGGACTGATACTTTCACATCAGCCGGGGCTGACACCAGCGACGGCTGACATGTCCTGTGGCCGCCGCCGCTGGCCCAGCTGCCCGGCTCCGGCCGGCCGTCTCCGCCCGACCGGCCCTGGACGGCCGACCCTGGATCCCCGACCCGAACGAAGGACCGCCCACCGATGACCGCCGCGCCGCTCGCCTCCGTGCTGTTCGTCTGCGTCCACAACGCCGGCCGCTCCCAGATGGCCGCCGGCTTCCTCACCCACCTCGCCGGGGACCGCGTCGAGGTCCGCTCCGCCGGATCCGCCCCCGGCCGCGAGGTCAACCCGGCCGCCGTCGCCGCGATGGCCGAGGTCGGCATCGACATCTCCGACCAGCGGCCGAAGGTCCTCACCACCGAGGCCGTCCAGTCCTCCGACTACGTCATCACCATGGGCTGCGGCGACGCCTGCCCCTTCTTCCCCGGCAAGCACTACCGTGACTGGCCCCTCGACGACCCCGCCGGCCAGGGCGTCGACGCCGTCCGCCCGATCCGCGACGCCGTCCGCGCCCGCGTCGAGAGCCTCATCGCCGAAATCGACACCGCAGCGTCCGAGCCGAAGAACTGACCCTCCGACCGACGCACGACCCCGGACCCCGGCCCCCGCCCCGCCCCGACGACGCCCGTACCCACCTCGCCCAGGCCCCCGCGCCACCGGCCCGTGGTTCACCCTCCGGGCCCCGGCGCACGGCGCGAGGGCCCCTGGGAACCGCCGGAGCGGCCGGGGCCCTCGCGAGCACGACCGTGCGGTCAGGAGGTCGGCATCAGGACGGTGTCGACGATGTAGACGGTCGCGTTGGCGGTCTGCACGTTGCCGCACAGCACCTTGGAGTTGCCGTTGACGGTGAAGTCGGGCTGGGCGCCGGTGACGGTGAGGTCGCCGCCCTCCAGGGTCTGGTGGGTGCCGGCCAGCGCGTTCGGGGCCAGCCGCTCGGGGGTGACGTGGTAGGTGAGCACCTTGGTCAGCTTCGCCTTGTCGGCCAGCAGCGCGTCCAGGTCGGCCTTCGGGATCTTGGCGAAGGCGTCGTTGGTGGGGGCGAAGACGGTGATGTTCTGCGCCGAGTTGAGGGTGTCGACCAGCCCGGCCTGCTTGACGGCCGCCACCAGGGTGGACAGCAGCGGGTTGTTGGAGGCGGCGGTGGCCACCGGGTCCTTGGCCATGCCGCCGAACGACCCGGCGCCGTCCTTCGGCACGGCCGCGCAGGCCGCGCCGAACGGCTGGTCGTCCATCGCCGCGGCGGAGGCCGTGCCGCCGGACATCGCCGCCGACGAGGAGGGGGCCGCGGAGGCCGGGGCGGACGAGGAGCTCGAGCCGCCGCTGCTGCTGCACGCGCCCAGGGTCAGGGCCAGGGCGCCCGCGGCGAGCAGGGCGGTGAAGGCGCGGCGGTTGCGGGTGTTCGCGGACATGGCGGATCGCTCCTCGGTGCTGGGGTGAAGTGGTGCTAAGGAAAAGGATGTTGACGGTTCAGGTGACGGTGACGACGGTGCTGTGCCAGCCCGTCGCCCCGGCGGGGAAGGGCGCGGCGCGGCTCTCGGGCTGCACGGCGCCGGCCGCGTCGGTGGCGCGCACCTCGATCCGGTGGGTGCCGGGGGTCGCGCCCGTCCAGGCGTACGACCACTGCCGCCACAGGTCGGGCCCGGCGTCGGCGGCCAACTCGGCCCGCTGCCAGGGCCCGCCGTCGATCCGGACCTCGACGGCGGCGATGCCGCGGTGGGTCGCCCAGGCCGTCCCGGCGAGGTCGACGGCACCGGCGGGGACCTTGGCGAACGGCGCGGGCACCTCGATCCGGGAGGCGGTGCGGACGGTGCCGGTGCGGTCCCAGCCGCGCCGCACCCAGTACGGGTCGAAGGCGGCGAAGGTGGTGACCTCCAGGTCGACCAGCCACTTGGTGGCGGAGGTGTAGCCGTAGAAGCCGGGCACCACGCTGCGGCACGGGAAGCCGTGCGCGACCGGCAGCGCCTCGCCGTTCATCGCCACCGCCAGCAGCGCGCGGCGGCCGTCGAGGACGGACTCCAGCGGGGTGCCGATGGTCATGCCGTCCTTGGAGCGCCCCACCAGCTGGTCGGCCCCGGCCCGGACCCCGGCACGGCGCAGCAGCGCGGGCAGCGCGGCACCCAGCCAGCGGGCGGTGCCGGCGTAGGGGCCGCCGACCTCGTTGGAGACGCAGGACAGCGTGTGGTCCAGCTCCTCCAGCGGCTCGCGCAACAGGTCGTCGAAGCTGAGCAGTTGCGGGCGGTCGACCAGGCCGTGGATGCGCAGCGTCCAGTCCCGCGGGTCGATCTGCGGCAGGGTCAGCGCGGTGTCGACCCGGTAGAAGTCGGCGTTCGGGGTGGTGAACGGCGACAGCCCGGGGACGTTCGGGTGGACGGCGGCGGGCAGCGGCGGCAGCGGGACGGCCGGGGCGGGGAGGCGGACGGCGTCGCGGGCGGCGGTGACGTCGTAGCGGCGTTCGGTCAGGGCGCGTCCGCCGATCCCGGCCAGCGCGCCCGCCGCGAACGTCCCGGCGGTGGCGGCCAGCACCGTCCGGCGGCTCGTCGCCCCGGCGCCGTCCGGCTCCGCGTGCCGCACGGCGGGCGCCCCGGTCGGCCTGCGCCACAGCCGGGCCAGGACCAGCACGGCGGCCGCGCCGACCAGCCCGGCGACCAGTAACGGGGCGCAGTCGGCGGGGGACGCGCCGGGACGGGACAGCGCCGCCCAGGCACCGAGGCCGCCGAACGCACCGAAGACCGCGGCCCCGGCGGGCGGGCGCCGGACCGCCAACAGGCCGGCCAGCGCGGCGAGTAGGGCCATCGTCAGGTAGATCCCGCCCAGCAGCACCGCCTTGTCGTGGGTGCCGAAGGTGCGGACCGCGTACTCCTTCAGCGGCGTCGGCGTCAGGTCGATCGCCGCCGACCCCACCGCGATCACCGGCGCACTGCCCGCTCCGACGGCGCACGCGACCAGTTCGCCCGCGCCGAGCGCCGCCACCGCCGCCGCCAGACCGACCGCGGCCGCGCCGGCCACCCGCAGCAGTCCGCGGGCGGCACCGCGGCTCGGGGCGGCGGGAGTCGGTTGGTTGCTCACACCCCCGGTTCGGGGCCCGGACGGGCCCGGATTGGTCCGGCTTTCCCACCCGCTCCCCCGTGCACGGGGGTTGACCGATCCGCGCACCGCACGGTGTCGAACGCCGGGTACGGGCAGGCGCCCCGGAGCCGCTCCGTGGTCGGCCCCGGGCCCCGGGCTACTGCATGATCGTGCGCGGCAGGTGCGAGGGCGTCCTGACGCAGCTGTAGACCTGGAGGGTGTAGCCCCGCCCGACAGTCATCATGGTGGGGTTGTGCAGGGTTCGGTAGGGATACCCGACGGGCTTCGCCGTGTCCGAGGCCGTCTCGGCCGGCCGCCAACTGCCACTGGCCCCGTCCCACTCACTGCTGTCGACGGTGAGCAGCGCCTCCAGGGGCCCGCCGCACTCGCCGCACCGCCGTTCCTCGTCCTCGTCGGACTCGGCCGCGTCGCGGAAGGTGAAGGGAGCCGGCCACCCGCCCGCCTTCCATCCGGGAGCGACGGACAGATCGCTCCGGTAGCTCACCGACTGCTGTGCGCACCAGCCGTACACGCGCTCCTCCAGGGCCCGGTCGAGCAGATGGCCGGGCGGGAACTCCCGCACCGGTTCGGGCTGGAGCAGGCACGGCTCCGGTACGTGGTCGTCGCACTCGACATAGGCGGGCTCGGGAAAAGTGCGCAGGGCCTCGTGAACGTCCGCGGCCCGGCGCCACCGCAGTTGCACGTTGGCCGAGCACCCCTCGATGCCGTAGCCCGGCGCCCACAGCACCTGCAGCAGATCCGTACCTTCCGGGAAGGTCAGCGCGGGCACGTCGCGGGCGTAGAGCTGCGCGAGCGGAATCAGCGGCTGCGGGCCCGCGGGCAGCAGCGCGGGGTCGTGCCCCGCACGCAACCGCTCCGCCGTCTCGCTCTCCTGCGCGGACAGCAGGTTCTCCCGCGGGCCGCGCGGTCGCGCCCACGCCCGGGTCAGCAGGGCCCGCAACTGGTGGACGTCTGCCAGCTTCTGCACGGGCCTGACCGGCGGGCGTCCCGGCTCGTCCTCCGGCCAGGGTTCGTCCGCCGGCCAGAGCAGCGGCCCGCCCACCGAACTGTCGTGCACGGTCGGCGCTCCGGGACTCGGGTGCAGGCGGGTGGCCGTCCTGGCCAGGCCGGCGAGTTCCGGAAACTCTGCGGTGATGTCCAGCGGCCGCGGTGGTGTCGTGCGCCTCAAGTCCTCTTCCTTCCACGCCTGGGGGCAACGCTGCCGTATCCAAACACGGAACTCCGACGCCGCACGGGGCTCCGACGCCGCGGCGAACGGGCCATGCAGGGCAGCCACGGCAGTCCGTCCAGCGGGCCCGCTGTCGCAGTCGTCAAGGTCTGAACGAGCCGCTCATCGGGCGGTCGCCGCACCCCGAGCAGGCACGGACCGGAAGAACCCTGACGGCGTGCCGGTACAGCCGCTCGCGCACGTGGACCCAGAACGCGGCAGCACCCCGGCCAGAACGAGTGGCCGGGGTGCTGCGCTGCAGGTCGGAGGCGGTGTGACCGCCACGTTCCGGGTGGGCCGCCAGGGGTTCGAACCCTGAACCTACGGATTAAAAGTCCGCAGCTCTGCCAATTGAGCTAGCGGCCCGCAGCAGGCGTGGACCGGGTGGGACACCGCCTGCCGGGGTGATCCTACCTGGTGCCCGGTGGGCGGGGAGCAGTGGATTGCCGGGCGGGTCGCGGGGGGCCGCGGCCGGGGGTGGCAGGGGTCAGGGCGGGGGTCAGGGCGGGGGGAGGTGGGCGGTTCGGACGCGGTGGAGCCAGGCTTCGACCGGGCGTTCGTCGGGGGCGACGGGGAGCACGCCGGGGCGGTCGAAGCGGGTCTCGGCGGCGGCGAGGAGGGACGCGGCGTCCTCCGGGCGGTCGGCGTAGCGCTCGCCGAGGGCGCGGACCCGTTCCGGGTCGGGGAGGCGGATCTCCAACCGGCCGGTCTCGTGCAGCGTGACGCCCTGGCCGACCAGGCGCACCAGGTGCCGGGCGTGCTTGGCGGCCCTGGCCCGGCCCGCCGGGTCGGTGCGGTCGCGGGCGGTGAGTTTGCGGAACTGCTGGCCGGCGTAGCCCAGGTAGGCGCGCCGGACGGCCGGGCCGCACAGGAACGCCTCCCGCAGGCCGATCAGTTCCTCGCCGAGCGGCGTCCGGGTCTCGTACAACTCCTCGGGCAGCCAGACCAGTTCGCTGGCGGTCGGGTTGCCGGAGAGGGCCAGCCGGCACCACTTGGCGGCCTCGTGCAGGGTGCGGTCGGGGTGGGTGGTGACGTGCGACTCGGCGGGGCGGTGCAGGCCGTGGAAGGCGGTGGTGGGCGCGGCGAACAGGCCGAGCCGGTCGAGGTCGGAGCCGGCGTGCGCCAGGCCGTACGCGGTGGAGCCGACGATGCCGGAGAGCAGGACGTGCACGGGCGGACGCCTCCTCGGCGGTCGCGGGCGGGAACAGCGGTGGAAGTGGCAGCGGAGTGGCAGTGTGTCCCGGGCCGGGCCGTTCGCGCGAGCGATTTCCGGCCGCGCTGCGTGCCGCGGCCGCACGCCACGACACACCGCGCCACGCCAGAGCGAACTAGCCTGCCGATTCCGGGAGTTCGAGCGGCAGGTAGCCGTAGCCGGTGGAGTTCGGGACGGCCGTGCGCAGCCCGTCCAGCAGCGCCTTCGGCGGCGCCGCGTACACGGTGGTGTAGTGGTGCTCGCCGAGTGCCGGGTCGTTCGCCCAGGCGGGCCGCTCCTCGGCGGGGGTGGTGGCGAAGTGCCCGTCGGCGCCGTTCCGGTTGCCCCGGCCGTCCAGCCGCACCCACCACGAACTGCCGGGCAGCAGAACGCCGTTGAGGCCGTGCAGGACCTCGAGCTTCTGGTAGCACAGGCCCGCCGGGATGCCGTTGGCGCGCAGCAGCGCGGCCAGCAGGTGCGACTTGCCGTGGCAGATCGCGTTCCCGGCGGCGAGCACGTCGGAGGCCCGGTAGGCGGCCGACCAGCGGCCGACGTCCGCCGAGTGGTCGATCCGGTCGCGGACGTACTCGAACGCCGCCTCGGCGGTCCGCACCGGGTCCGCCCGCCGCAACTCGGCGGCCAGCGCGCGGACGGCGGGGTGGTCGTGGTCGACGGTGTCGTCGGCGGCCAGGTACGCGGCCGCCTCCGGCCGGTCGGCCCGCAACGGGCCGTGGGGGGAGACTGAGAGGTCCATGGCGACGATGCTCGACCGCCGCCCGGACGTCCGGCAAAGGGATTTCGCCCGGTGGGATAGCGTCGGCGGCGACACCGGGCACACCGCCGTGGACCGGACGAAGGAGCGAACGGCATGACGCAGGACGCGGCACGGGACGAAGTACTGGTGGTCACCGGCGGCGGGCGCGGCATCGGGGCGGCCACCGCGCTGCTCGCCGCCGAGCGCGGCTACCGGGTCTGCGTCAACTACCGCAGCGACCAGGACGCCGCGGACACCGTGGTGGAGCGGATCCGGGCCGCCGGCGGCACCGCGCTCGCCGTCCGCGCGGACGTCTCGCACACCGCCGGGGTGACCGCGCTGTTCGACACCGTCGACCGCGAACTCGGCACCCTCACCGCACTGGTGAACAACGCGGGCACGCTGGAGAAGCAGTGCCGGCTGGACGAACTCGACGAGGACCGGCTGAACCGGATCTGGGCCGCCAACATCACCGGCCCGTTCCTGTGCGCGGCCGCGGCGGTCCGCCGGATGTCCACCCGGTACGGCGGCCGGGGCGGCGCGATCGTCAACGTCGGCTCGGCGGCGTCCCGGCTCGGCTCGCCCAACGAGTACGTCGACTACGCAGCGTCCAAGGGCGCGCTCGACTCGATGACCACCGGCCTGTCGCTGGAGGTCGCGGCCGAGGGCATCCGGGTCAACGCCGTCCGCCCCGGCCTGATCCACACCGGCATCCACGCCCTCGGCGGCGAACCCGGCCGGGTCGACCGGGTCGGCCCGAACCTGCCGATGGGGCGCGGCGGGCAGCCCGAGGAGATCGCCGAGGCGATCCTCTACCTGCTCTCCCCCGCCGCCTCGTACGTCACCGGCGCCTTCCTGGACGCGGCCGGCGGACGCTGACCGGCGGACGCGGCCGACGGTCGCCGCCCCGGGAACGCCGACCGGGGGACGCCGACCGGGGGACGCTGACCGGGCCGGTGCCGCCTTGGTACCGGTTCGGTGAACGGCCCGGCCGGACGTCCGCCCCGGCGCCTACCGTGGAACGCATGACCGAGACCGAGACCGCCGCCGCGCCCTTCCTCGACATCCCCGACGTCCCCAACCTCCGCGACGCCGGGGCCGGCGTCTACCGCCCCGGACTGCTCTACCGCTCGGCCACCCTCAACCACCTCACCGACGACGGCGTGCGGCGCTTCGCGGAGCTCGGCGTCCGCACCGTCCTCGACCTGCGCAGCATCGCCGAGGTCGAGCAGTACCCGGACCGGCTGCCGGACGGCGTCGAGTACCTGCACCTGCCGATGCTGCCCGACCCGGCCACCACCGACCGGGCCTGGCCCGAGGACCAGGCCGCGCTCTACCCGTTCATGGCCGAGACCGGCGGCGTCGCCGTCGCCGCCGCCGTCCGCGCCCTGGCCACCGGCGCCCCGCTGCTGGTGCACTGCGCCGTCGGCAAGGACCGCACCGGCCTGACCATCGCCGTCCTGCAGACCCTGGCCGGCCTCCCGCTCGAAGCCGTCACCGCCGACTT
Organism: Kitasatospora sp. NPDC057198; assembly: GCF_042670125.1. NCBI lineage: Bacteria > Bacillati > Actinomycetota > Actinomycetes > Kitasatosporales > Streptomycetaceae > Kitasatospora > Kitasatospora sp. NPDC057198. The sequence goes on from NZ_JBHUWH010000020.1 coordinate 34,181, forward strand.
CCTCCGCTCCAACCCCGGCCTCGGCCTCGACCGCGGCCCCGTCCCCTACTTCGACGCCGCCGGAGTGGAACGCCTCTCCCGCCCCGTCGAAGCCGCCCACCTGCACGCCGCCCTCACCCACGCCACCACCCGCCACGGCTCCCTCGACGCCTACCTCCGCGACCACGGTGCCACCGACCCCGACCTCACCACCCTCCGCTCCCTGGGCCCGGCCTGACGGCGGCGGCCTCCCGGGCACCCGGCACGTACTGGAGCGGTCCGTCCGCCGACCCGCCACCCGCCGAACGGCCCTCCGCCCAGAAGAGCAGGGCCAGGATCGCGGCGGTGGCGGCGAGTTGGGCGAGCGGGCCGACCCGGGTGCCGAGCGGGGCGGTGGCGAGGGTCAGGGCGGCGGCCAGCAGGCGGAGGCGGACGGGGCCGAGGGCGAGGATCCGGCGGACGGCGGCGTTGGCGCACAGGAAGAGTGCGGTGCCGCCGGAGAGGGCGAGTGCCTCGGGGAGGTGGATCGGCGAAGTGGGGTGCGCGGTGGCGGTCTTGGCGCCGGTGGCGAACAGGATGACGGCCAGCAGCAGCGCGTAGTGGCCCAGGTTGTAGACCTTGATGGCGGCCAGGTTGCGCCGGGCGTCGTCGAGCCGGGCCATCGCGCGGACGGCGTGCTCCTCGTCGTCCGCACCGAAGTACGCCCACCACAGGCCGACGCAGACCGCCAGCGCGAGCATCGCCGCGCCGATCAGCGCCGGGGTGAGCTCGGCCCCGTCGATGCCGACCCCGATGGCGATCACCGACTCGCCGAAGGCCACGATCACCACCAGCCCGTGGCGTTCCACGAAGTGGTCGGCGCGCAGTTGGAAGCGCGGCAGGTCGACCAGGTACGGGATGGCCAGTTGGAGGCCGAACGCGGCCGTCCAGAGCAGTAGTTCGGGCCCGCCGCGGAGGTAGCCGCCGGTGATCACCAGCCCGGCCCCGAGCAGGTTGAGCGCCCCCATCCGGGCCACCGCCCCGGGCCGGACGCCGGCGGTGGCGAACATGCCGGTGTGCACGGCGATCACCAGCAGGTACGCCCAGCCGAAGATCTCGCCGCCGCCCTCGAAGGCCCGCGGCACGCTCAGCGCGATGACCAGGAAGCAGCCCATCCCCAGCAGCATCAGCGCCCGCTGCCCGGCCGTGCGCGGCGGGACGGCGTTGGCCACCCAGATGTAGGCGTCGTACATCCACCAGATCACCGCCAGCATCACCAGCACCCGGGCGAGGCCGCCGGGGGTGAGGTGGTGGGCCAGGCTCGCGGTGAGCTGGGTGATGACGAAGACGAAGACCAGGTCGAAGAAGAGCTCCAGCGGACTCGCCCGCAGCTCCCCGTCCCCCGTCGGTTGAAACTCTCGATCGGTCACCGCCCGAGTATCCCAATCCCCGTTCCCCGCACGGCGGACAGCTCGTTAGGAGCGTTACCGTGGACGCTGCGTCCACCGGTGCGTCCAACTGGTGCGTCCGCCGGCCGAGCCGGTCCGCCGTCGTGAAGGAGTCCGTCCCATGGCCCGTTTCCCCGCCACCGCCGCCGTCGCCGCCACCGGGCTGATCGGCGGGTACGCGACCGCACGGTTCAGCGGACGCCGCGAGCTGGGCGGCGCGGTGCTGGCGGCGGCCGGGGCGACGGCCGCGGTGCGCTGGGGGCGGCGGTCGGGGGTGCCGGCCGCGGCGGGGCTGACCGCGCTGTACCTGGGGGCGTTCGGCGGCTCGCACCCGCTGGCGAAGAAGATCGGCGCCTGGCCGGCCGTGCTGACCGTGACGGGCGTGGTGGCCGCCGCCTCCGCACTGGCCACCGGCGACTGAGCCCGGGAGTCCGGGGCGGGCGTTCAGCCGCCGAACCAGCCCACGGATCAGCCCACGAATCGGCCCTCGAATCAGCCGCCGGATCAGCCGCCGGAACGCTGGTCGAAGCGCTGGTCGAAGCGCCGCTCGAAGGCCGCCCGGTTCACCGAGGGGCTGTTGCGGTCCCAGACCGCGAACACCACCCGGTCGAAGGCCGCGCCCCACGCGTCCAAGGCGTGCCCGAACGCGTCGGCCACCTCCGCCGGGTCGTTGCGGAACACCCCGCAGCCCCACGCGCCCAGCACCAGTTCGCGCGCGCCGTGCGCGGCGGCGACGGCCAGCACCCGGCCGGCCCGTTCGGCCAGCAGCGGGGCGAGGTCGAGCGGCCGGCCGGGCGAACGCAGCGCCAGCTGGCCCGCGTTGGGCGCGGGCGAGGTCAGGAAACCGACCCGGTGGGTGCGCTCCAGCAGGTCTCCCCGGCCGTCCCGGATCACCGGCACGCCGGGCGACCAGATCACCCGGTGGCTGTAGCGCAGGTCGGTGGAGGCCCGGTGCGCCTCGTAGTAGTCGGGTGCCTCCAGCAGGCAGCGGTAGAGCAGCGCGGTGCGGCAGACGTCCTCCTCCTGGGCTTTCGCGCCGCGCAGGTAGCCGCCGCCGGGGTTGCGCGCGGACGCGAAGTTGAGCACCGCGACGCCGCGCCCGCCGTCCTCCACCAGCCGCCGGGCCGCCTGCATGCTGCCCTCGCCGGTCACCTCGACCACCGCCCCGGCCGCCAGCGGCCCCGGGCCGGGCCCGAACTCCGCGTCCGCCGGGTACGACACCGTGCCGGCCCTGGCCTCGGCCAGCTCCTCGGCGATCCGCACCACCGCGCCGCCCGGGCTCCGGTACTCGCCCCGGTCGGCGATCTGCTCGTTCTGCGCGGCCACGGCCTGCTGCCTGCTACTCATGCTTCGGCACGCTAATCGCCAACTCCCTTGCCGACCAACGATTTTCGTCCGGAAACGCGGGCGGGCCCGCCCCACCGAAGTGGAGCGGGCCCGTCCTGGCTGCCTGCGGCAGGTCAGTTCTTCCAGCGGGGCTTGCGGTCGCCGCCGCCGTTGTAGCCGCCGCGGTCGTCGCGGTTGAAACCGCCACGCTCACGGTCGCCACCGAACGAACGGCCACCACGGTCGTCACGGT
>NZ_JBHUWH010000021.1:0-37045 GCF_042670125.1 Kitasatospora sp. NPDC057198
GGCCGCCGATCGCGCCGACGATGCCGGTCACCGAGCCGACCTGGGCGACCGGGGTGACCTGGGCGACCAGGGCGAACACCGAGCCGCTGGTGGTGCCGAGGCCGGCCGCCATCACCATGAAGGCGATGGTGCCGATCGGGCTGAGCTCCGGGTCGAACGCCTGGACGATGGCGAACAGGGCGGTGATGGCCAGCGCCCAGCAGGTCACCACGGCGGGGTGGACGCGGTCCGAGAGCCAGCCGCCGAACGGCCGGAAGACCACCGTGACCAGGGCGAACCCGGCGGCCTTCGTGCCGGCGTCGGTCGCGGACAGCTCGTACCAGGTCTTCAGGTAGGTCGGCAGGTAGACGCCGAACGCGACGATGCCGCCGAACCCGATCGCGTACAGCGCGGACAGCTCCCAGGTCACCCGCAGCTTCCCGGCCCGGCCGAGCCGGGAGGCCAGCGAGGCGGTCGGGATCACCCGGTCGGGGCGGTCGCGCAGCAGCAGGAAGGAGACCACGGTGTAGGCGGCCAGGGCGACGGCCATCACCCAGAACGGCAGGTCGTGGCCGTGCTTCCACAGCCGGGGGGTGAAGTAGCCGGACAGCGCGACCCCGCCCATGCCCATGCCGAACACGCCGATGCCCAGGCCGCGCTTGCTCGCCGGGAACCAGGAGTTCACCAGCGGCACGCCGATCGCGAAGGTGGTGCCGCCGAGCCCGAGGAAGAAGCCGACCGCCAGCAGCGCCCCGTACGAATCACGGGCCGGGATCAGCAGCAGCACCGGGACGATGGTCAGCGCCGACATCAGCGGGAACATCAGCCGGGCCCCGAAGCGGTCGGTCAGCGCGCCGACCGGGACACGGCCCAGCGAGCCGACGATCACCGGGACGGCGACCAGGAACGACTGGGCGAAGGACGTCATGTGCAGTGTCTTGTTGAACTCGCCCGCCAGTGGGGCGATCAGGTTCCACGCCCAGAAGGTCAGCGCGAAGCCGACGGTGGCGACCACCAGGTTGGTGTAGGCCGTCCCCGACACCCGGTCGTCGGCCGGCACCCGCTCGTTCGATGCTGTCAGCTGTCCCATGAGACCCAAGCCTCTGCGGGCGCGCCGCTCCCGACCGGGGACACGCGCAGGGCGCGGTCATACGGTCATTCAAACGGAGCAGAGGTTTGGCTGAGAACGGTGGGAGGCGAAATCAGGGGCCCGGGGAACTGTCGGCAGACGAGCACGCACCACCAGGGGCCCGGGGAACTGTTGGCAGACGAGCATGCACCACCAGGGGCCCGGGGAACGGCGGGTCCGTGCTGCTGGTGGCCGGAGCCCATCGAAGGTCCGTGCTGCTGCGTGTCTTCAACGGAACCCGAAGCAGATGCGCCCAACGGCAGTGAACCGCCAGCAGACTGGGCCTCGCCGTTCCCCGAGCCCCTGGCGGTGCTCTCCCGAGCCCCTGGTGGGGCTCTTGTTCGGGGTAGAGTCGGTGCTCGTGAAGATCGCCCTCGTGGACTCCGGAATCGGACTGCTCGCCGCCGCCGCCGCGATCCGCCGGGCCCGGCCCGACGCGGACCTGGTGGTCTCCTGCGACCCCGACGGCATGCCCTGGGGGCCGCGGACGCCCGAGGACATCACCGACCACGCGCTGGCCTGTGCGCGGGCCGCGGTGGAGCACCGGCCGGAGGCGCTGGTGGTGGCCTGCAATACGGCGACGGTGCACGCGCTGGCCCGGTTGCGGGCGGAGTTCGAACCCGGGCTGCCGGTGATCGGGACGGTGCCCGCGATCAAGCCGGCCGCCGCGGCCGGCGGGGTGGTGGCGATCTGGGCGACCTCGCGGACCACCGGCAGCGCCTACCAGCGCGGGCTGATCGCCGAGTTCGGCGGGGCCGCGCAGGTCCACGAGGTGGCCTGCCCGGGGCTGGCCGAGGCCGTGGAGCGGGCCGACGAGGCCGCGATCGCCGCCGCCGTCGCCTCGGCCGCCGCCCGCACCCCCGCCGGGACGACCGACGTGGTCCTCGGCTGCACCCACTACGAACTGATCGACGACCGGATCGCCGCCGCGCTCGCCGGCCCGGTCCGGCTGCACGGCTCGGCCGACGCGATCGCCGCCCAGACCCTGCGCCGCCTCGACCCCGACACGCCCCCCGGCGGCGGCACCCTGACCGTCCTGCACACGGGCCGCCCCTCCGCCCTGCAGGCCGAGGCGCTGGCGTACCCGCAGGGCGCCCTGCTGGCGGCCGCCGCCCGGGTCTGACCCCGGCCGCGGTCCCGCCCTGCGGCCTCGGCCGTCGCGCCTCGGGGTCGGGCGGGAGCGGATCGGGCAGACTGCCCGGGTGACGGTCCTGTGGTGGGTCTCGGTGGTGGCGTTGCTGGTGTGGGTGTGGCTGGCGCTGTGCCACGGCGGGTTCTGGCGCACCGACCAGCGGCTGCCGCGCGGGGGCGGCGAGCCCGGGAAGTGGCCGTCGGTGGTGGTGCTGGTACCGGCCCGGGACGAGGCGGAGGTGCTGCCGCTGTCGCTGCCCGGTCTGCTCGCCCAGGAGTACCCGGGGCGGGCCCGGGTGGTGCTGGTGGACGACCACAGCACCGACGGCACCGGTGAGCTGGCGCGGGAGCTGGCCCGGCGCACCGGCGGGCTGGAGCTGGTGGTGGCCACTCCCCCGCCGCTGCCGGAGGGGTGGACCGGCAAGCTGTGGGCGCTGCGGCACGGCGTCGAGCAGGCCGGGGCGGACGCCGAGTGGCTGCTGCTGACGGACGCCGACATCGCGCACCGCCCCGGTTCGCTGCGGGCGCTGGTCGCGGCGGGCGAGGGCGCCGGGCTGGACTTGGTCTCGCAGATGGCCCGGCTGCGGGTGGTGAGCGGCTGGGAGCGGCTGATCGTCCCCGCGTTCGTGTACTTCTTCGCGCAGCTGTACCCGTTCCGCCGCTCCAACCGCCCCCGTTCCCGGACGGCCGCGGCGGCCGGCGGCTGCTCGCTGGTGCGGCGCGGCGCGCTGGAGCGGGCGGGCGGGGTGGCGGCGATCCGGGGCGCGGTGATCGACGACGTGTCGCTGGCCCGGGCGGTCAAGCGCGCCGGGGGCCGGACGTGGCTGGGCCTCGCCGACCGGGTCGACTCCGTCCGCCCCTACCCCGGCCTGGCCTCGCTGTGGCGGATGGTCTCGCGCAGCGCGTACGCCCAACTCCGGTACTCGCCAATGCTGTTGGTGGGTACGGTGGCGGGTCTGGCGCTGGTCTACCTGGTGCCGCCGGTGGCCGCGCTGGCCGGGGTCGCGGCCGGGGCGTGGTGGACCGCCGGGGCGGGGCTGGCCGCGTGGGCGGTGATGGCCGGGACGTACGCGCCGATGCTGCGCTACTACGGGCAGCCCGTCGCCGCCGCCCCGCTGCTGCCGTTCACCGCGCTGCTGTACCTGCTGATGACGGTCGACTCCGCCGTCCAGCACTGGCGGGGCCGCGGCGCCGCCTGGAAGGGCCGCACCTACCCGCGGCCGCAGCGGGCCGAATAGCCGGCCGGCCCGGCGGGCAGGATCCGACGATGGAGCGTCAGGAGATCTCACGGATCGCGCACCGCGACCACCCGATCGCGGCGCCGCTGTCCGACGGTTCGGTGCGGGAGTTGCTGGAGCGCCTGCTGCGCGGCCGGTCGGACGGGCGGCTGCTCGACCTCGGCTGCGGTGAAGCCCCTTGGCTGGTACGGGCGTTGGCCGCGCATCCGGCGCTGCGCGCGGTCGGTGTGGACACCGACGCCGAGGCGCTGCGCTGCGCCCTGGACACCGCGCGGCGGCTCGGCGTCGAGCGGCGGATCGGCCTGCACCACCGGGACGTACGGGAGTTCACCGCCGCCGAGCCCTTCGACGCGGTGCTGTGCGTGGGCGCGGCGTACGCCTTCGGGGGGCTCGGCGCGGCGCTCGACGCGATCGGGCCGCTGCTCGCCCCGGGCGGGGCGGTGCTGCTCGGCGAGACCTACTGGGAGGGCGAACCCTCTGACCGGGCACGGGAGTTGTTCGGCGCGGAGGTCCGCGACCTGGCCGGGACGGTGGCCGCGGCGCGGGCGGTCGGCTGGCTCCCGGTTGCCGGGCACACCTCCACCCGGGCCGAACTCGACGCCTACGAGTGGGCCTGGACCGGCTCCCTCACCGAGTGGGCCCTGGACCGGCCTCCGGGGCCCGAGCGGGAGGCCGCGCTGCGCGCGGCGGACACCCACCGCGCGCAGTGGCTGGAGGGGTACCGCGACTGCTTCGGCTTCGTCACGCTGGTGCTGCGCCGCCTCAGCTGAGGCCCGGAAGGGCGGTGCGGGCCCGGGGCCCCGGCTACTTCCGCGTCTTCCGGAGCAGGACCGCCACGACGACGAGCACCGCGCCGACGGCGGCCACGGCCAGGAAGACCCCGGGGCTCGCATAGGCGAAGCGGGCTGCCGTGTAGCGGTTCGCGTCCATCGGTCCGGTCATTCGCCGCCTCCCGGTCGGTCCGTCCGCACCGCGGGCGCGGCTCGTACCGGTGCGGGTGCCCGGAGGTTCGCGGGTCATGCCGACGACGCTGCGCTACGGCCTGACCGAGGCGGAGGCCCTCGCCCGTGCCCGTGCGGTCGACACCTTCGTGCTGGGCGTCTCCGCCCGCCTGCGGGTGCTCCGCGACGACCTCGGCGACCGCGCGGAGCTGACCGACTGGATCGCCGACACCGTCCAGCACCTGCTGGACGCGCCCTGACCGGCGGCGGGGTCGGCGGCCGGTCAGGCGGCCGGCCGGCAGTCGGTCAGCGGCCGATCAGGCGGCGGGCGGTGGGCTTGACGAACTCGTAGCGGGACATCTGCTCCAGGTCGCGGAGCCAGGCGGTGCGGCCCGGGGGCCGGCGGAGGAGTTCGCGGTAGATCTCCTCGAAGGCGGTGGAGACGTGGTCGAGGGAGAACCGGCCGACGACCCAGTCGCGGCCCCAACTGCCCAGCTCGGCGCGGCGGTCGGGGGCGTCGGCGAGGGCGCGGATCTGGGCGGCGAGGGCCTTCGCGTCGGCGGGGTGGTCGCCGTGGCCGTACATGCAGCGGGAGGCGTGCGGCTCGACCAGCGGGCCGGGTTCGTGGACGGCGGTGTAGCCGCCCGCGCCGTGCACGATGACGGGCTTGCCGAAAGCGAGGCCGCGCAGCGCGGAGCCGCCCATGCCGAGGACCAGGTCGGCGGCCTGGTAGGCGGGGCGGGGGTCGGAGCGCTGGCCGGTGAGGACGACCGCCTCGCGGCCGAGTTCCTCGTTGGCGGCGGCGGCCTCGGCGCGCAGGCGCTCCTCGCTGGGGCCGCCGCCGACCACGGCGAGCACGAGGTTCGGGTCGTCGAGCAGGCGCAGGGCCGCGATGGTGCGGGAGACGCCGGCGTCCTTCTCCAGGCCGGAGACCAGCCGGGTGACGACGCAGAGCAGGAGCTGGCCGTCCGAGGCGCCGACCTCGGCGCGGAAGTCGGCGCCGGAGACCGCGCCGGGGGCGTCGGCGTCGGTGTCGACGGGCGGTTCGATCAGCCGCAGGTCGCGGTGGCCGAAGGCGCGGCCGTCGGGCAGCAGGGCGCCGAGGCCGAGGACCAGGGGCTGGTGGCGGGGCATGCCGCGGAGCATCCGGATGCCGTAGAAGGTGGTGACGATCGGGATCCGGCCCTGCCGGCCGGGGCCGAAGTAGGCGTTGCGGGCGGCCCGGACCTCCCAGGCGTGGATCACCTGGGAGCCGTGTTCGGCGGCGAGCCGGGAGAGCCGGGCCCGGACGACGGCGTGCGGGGTGCCGGGGTCGCCCGCGACGACCAGCTCGAGGCCGTGCCCGGCGGCGAGCTCGACCAGCGGGGCGGGGCCCTCGACTCCCTGGGCGAACAGGACGGGTTCGTGGCCGCGCTGGCGCAGGGTGCGGGCGATGTCGACGGCGTTGAGCTGGGCGCCGCCGAGGGCGAGGTTGTTGAGGTGGACCAGGACCCGGACGGGGCGCATGCTCAGTCCTCCCACTGGTGCGGGACGAAGACGGGGGCGGCCATCACGACGGCGCGCGGCGGGGTGTCGAGCATCGGGCCGAAGACGTCGAACTGCCCGGCGGAGTGCCAGCTCATCAGCGTGCCGCCGTCGGTCTTGCCGATCGAGTAGACGCCCGTCCACAGGGTGTAGCGGCCGCGCGGCAGCGGCAGCCGGGGGATGACGCAGGCGACGCGGTGGTCGCCGCCGGTCATCCGGATCTCGTGGCTGATCTGGAAGATCGGGCTGGAGGTGCCCTCGCTGACGCCCAGGTGCAGGGTGGCGTCGCCGCGGTAGTCGCCGCCGAGGGTGAGTTCGACGGTGACCGGCTCGTCGGTGTGCAGGGTGGCCTCCTCGGCGTCCTCGCCGCGCACCTCGTACTTGAGCAGTTGCAGCGGTTCGCCGACCCGGGCGGACGCCTCGGACTGGGCCTCGATGGAGTCCCGGTAGCCGGCCAGCGCGTCCTTGATGCCGGCGTCGACCCGGACGGTGCCCTGCTCCAGCCAGACGCCGCGCCGGCAGATGGACTGCACGGCGGGCAGGTCGTGCGAGACGAAGACGATGGTGGTGCCCTGCTCGGCGACCTCGCGCATCCGGTCCAGGCAGCGCTGCTGGAAGACCGCGTCGCCGACCGCGAGCACCTCGTCGACCAGCAGGACGTGCGGCTCCAGGTAGGCGGCGACCGCGAAGCCGAGGCGCATCTGCATGCCGGAGGAGTAGAACTTCACCTGCCGGTCGATCGCGCCGCCGAGCCGGGCGAACTCGACGATGTCGTCGAAGCGCCCGGCGACCTCGCGGCGCTTGAGGCCGAGCAGCGCGCCGAACAGGTAGATGTTCTCCCGGCCGGTCAGGTCGGGGTGGATGCCGGCCCGGATCTCGATCAGGGCGCCGATCCGGCCGCGCACGTCGATCACGCCCGCGTACGGGTACATGACCCGGGTGAGCATCTTCAGCAGCGTCGACTTGCCGGAGCCGTTGGAGCCGATCAGGCCGACCGACTCGCCGGGCTCGATGTGCAGGTTGATGTCGCGCAGCGCCCAGCGCCAGTCCTCGCCGCGGTCGCCGCGCAGGCGGCGGGCCATCTGGTCGACCCGGTCGCGCAGCAGCATGCGCTGCTGGTCGGCGCGGAACCGCTTCCAGACCTGCTCGGTGCGGATGGTGCCGAGAGGGTAGTCACGCGACATCGGCGATCCCCGTTTCCAGCTTCTTGAAGACCAGGTACCCGCCGACCAGGAAGACCAGCGAACTGGCCGCCGCGATCAGCGTCATCCGGGCGTCCGGCGCCTCGCCGTACAGCAGCGCCTTGCGGTAGCCCTCGATGACCGCGCCCAGCGGGTTGACGCCGACGTAGATCTCCTGGAGGCGCTGCGGGATCTTGGCCAGCGGGTAGGCGACCGGGGTCGCGAAGACGCCCATCTGGGTGATGATCGGCAGCAGGTGGCGGACGTCGCGCAGGTAGACCACGGCGACCGAGAGGATCAGCGCGATGCCGTAGGTGAAGGCGAACTGGACCGCCAGCAGCGGCAGCACCCACAGGAAGGTGGCGGCGGGGGCCGTCCAGAACACCAGGAACATCAGGCCCAGCACGCCGACGCCGATCACCATGTCGACGGTGGCGACCAGCATGGTGGCGAGCGGGAACACCTCGCGCGGGCAGTACACCTTGTTCAGCAGGCTCAGGTTGTTGGCCAGGCTGAGCGCGCCCTGGTTCATCGTGTTGGAGAAGAACTGCCAGACGATCAGGCCGAGGTAGGCGAACAGCGTGTACGGGACGGCGCCGGTCTCGATCTTGACGGCGCGGTGGAACACCAGGGTGAAGATCGCGCACAGCGCGAGCGGGGTGAGCACCGCCCAGGCGAAGCCGAGCACCGCCTGCTTGTACCGGGCGCGCAGGTCGCGCTCGGCCAGGGCGCGCACCAACTCCCGGGCGGCCCACAGCTCGCGGGCCACCTGGACGGGGCGCAGCCGGCGTTTGAAGACCAGTTCGGGCGGCGGCCCGGCGGGCACCGGGGTGCCCGGCGGGGCGGCCCGGCCCCGGCGCTCGTCGATGACCTGTGCGCGCTGTCCCCCCACGGACTCCCGCCCTCCCCGGAGGCGGTGCTCGCCCCTGGTGCCTGTGCCGTCTGCCTGTGCCGTCTGCCTGCCGCCGGTTCCGAGCCCGGACGGCCTCCCCCCGGCCCCGGGTGCGGGCGGGCCCGGGGAACCGGGCGCACTGCTGCCGTCGGGGCCGGGCCGCCGGTGCTGCCCGGCCGACCCGCGGACCACAATGACACAGAGTGTGCGGGCCGGGGGCGGGTTCGGTGAAGATTGCGGCAGCTCAGCCCGGTACGGGACGGTTCCGGACCGAACGGCCCTTTCCGGCCAGGGTAGTTGTCGGCACGGGCTGTCGGCGCGGTCGGCGGGGAGGTCAGCGGGGAGGTCAGCGGGCGGGCTGCTCGGCGACCAGTTGGTCGAGCGCGGCGGGCATGCCGTCGACGCCGCCGGCCTTGGTCGGCGAGGTGCGGCCGGTGCCGTCCACCACCACGGTGGGCAGTTCGGCGACCTTGTTCTGGGCGAACAGCTTCGGGGCGTCCTCCACCGCCCGGTCCACCTCGGCGGAGCGGTAGGCGGCCCGGAACTTCGCCGCGTCGACGCCCTGCCCGGCGACCCAGTCGGCGGCGGCCTGCTCGGTGGTCAGGTCGGCGTGCTGCTCGCGGACGGCGCGGAACACCGCGGCCTGCAGGCGGTCCACCTCACCGAGCCGGTCCAGGGCGTAGAACAGCCGTGCGTGCGCCCGCTGTTCGGCCTCGTCCGGGCTGCCGGGCCAGACCGCCGGGACGCGGCGCAGCGTGACGTCCGCCCGGTGCTCGGCGGCCCAGCGGGTGAGCGGCTGCTCCAGCAGGGCGGAGTGCGAGCAGTCGTACCAGAAGAACTCGACCGCCTCGTGGGCGCGTTGGACCACCGGCGCGGACGCGGGCGGGGCGGCCTGCTCCAGCGGGGTGGCGGGCGCCGGGGCGTGCTGGGTCGGCGCGGTCGGCCGGGTGGCACCGAACTGGTGCCCGAGGGACGGGAGTTGCTGGCCGTTCGGGCCGAGCGGCAGCCGGGACGGCACGGAGCCGGAGGCGGCCTCGGCGGCGGCCGGGGCGGTCAGCAGACCGCCGGCGACGGCGAGCAGGACAGTGGTTCTGAGCAGCGGATTCACCCCGGCAGAGTGGCAGGCGGGGCGTGCGGCGTTCCAGGCGATCGGGCCCCGGACGGCGGAATTCGCCGGATCGGAGCAGTGCGGCGGCGGCGCGGCTCGAACGTTCGTCGGACGTTCGAGGCCCCCTCCGGTCGCCCCCGCTCCCGGTTCGGTGCCGGTGGACGGGCGCGCCCCCGCTCCCGCGCCCACCTGCGCCGGGGGGCGGGCTACTTGGTGTCGTGCTTCCACTGGGCGCGGGCCTCGGCCTCGGTGGTCTTCGGGACGCCGATCTGGATCTGGTCGGAGCCCTCCTCGGCGACCGGGCAGTAGCGGCCGTCCTTGACCTGCATGGTCAGGCCGAGCACGTCGCCGTTGCGCACCAACTCCAGCACGTCCCCGGTGGTGCAGGTGGCGTTGGCGGCGACCGGCGGCGAGGACAGCCAGCTGACGGCCTGGTAGACCGGGACGCCCGGACGCAGCACGGTGCCGTGCTCCTTGTCGGTGGCGAAGCTGCCGGAGCCCAGGACGCCGCTCTTCAGCTTCATGAACTCGTTGGTGACGTGGTTGGTGCGCAGGTCGGGGCCGCCGTAGACGACGCAGTCGTGGTCGACGGTGTTGGTCAGCTTGATCACGCCGTTGATCCGCGGCGCGGCGCTCTTGTCGAGGGTCAGCTCGGCCTTGACGTCGCTCTCCTTCTCGGAGTTGCCGCAGATCGGCACGTCGGCGGCGACCGTGCCGCCGCCGGTGGCGCCCTTGCTCGCGGCGGCGGTCGCACCGGCGGTCGCACCGGCGCTGGCGGCGGCGGTCGGGGCGGCCGCGGGGGTGCCCGTCGCGGCGGAGGCCGGCGCGGCGGTGTCGGCGCCGTCCGGGTCGCAGGCGGTCAGGGCCAGCACGGCGCAGGCGGCGAGGGCGGCGAGGGCGGCGGGCTTGCGGACGTTCATCTCGTGACTCCGTGGTTCCGTGGTGCGACGCGGGCCGCCGGTCGGCGGCAAGCATCACCACGGTGTCCGGCTATCGGGCGGTTGCGGGGGCGAACGTCCGGTACAGCGCTGTGACAGAAGCCGTTACACGGAAACAGCCGGCGGACGCCCCCTACCGTGGGGCCCATGACGAACCGTGAGTTCCTGGTGCTGACCACCACCCATGACGACGAGGGCCGGGCCCGCGAACTGGCCGCCGCGGCGGTGCGCGAACGCCTGGCGGCCTGCGCGCAGGTCTACCCCGTCCACTCGGTCTACCGGTGGGACGGCGAGGTGCAGGAGGGCGCGGAGTGGCGCGTCGACCTCAAGACCCGGGCCGCGCTGGCCGAACGGCTCACCGCGTTCCTGGTCGAACGGCACTCGTACCGGACCCCGGAGGTGATCGGGGTGCCGGTGGTCACCGGCTCGGCCGGCTACCTGGACTGGGTGGCGGCCGAGACCGCCTAGTACCGCGTCAGGCGCCGGTGGGCGACCTCGCGCAGCAGGTGCTGCCAGCGCGTGGTGACGGCGTCGAGGTCGAAGTGGGCCAGTGCGCGGGCCCGGGCGGCGGCCGCGTACGGGGTGCGGTCGGCGGCCAGCAGGGTGCGCAGCGCGTCGGCGAGGGCGGCCGGGTCGCCGGGCGGGACGAGCAGGCCGCCCTCGCCGGGGCGGACCACGTCGGAGACCCAGCCGACATCGGTGGCCACCGCCGGGAGGCCGGCCAGCGCCGCCTCGATCAGGACGCCCGGGACGCCCTCGGAGTCGCTGGTCAGCAGCAGCAGGTCCGCGGCGCGGTACAGCGGCGCGGGGTCGGCCAGCGGGCCGAGCAGGTGGGTGCGCGGGCCCGCGGCGAGGGTGGCGCGCAACGGGCCCCCGCCCGCCAGCGCGAGGTGGGTGTCGGCGGGGAGCAGGGCGTGCGCGGCCAGTGCGAGGTCGGGGCGCTTCTCGGGGCTGAGCGCGCCGACCCAGGCGATCAGCGGGCCCCCGGCCGGCAGGCCGAGCTCCGTCCTGGCGGCGGCCTTCTCGGCGGGGCCGGCGGCGGGCCTGAAGCGGTCGACGGGGCGGGCGTTGGGCAGGGTGTGCAGCCGGCGGGCGGGCAGCCGGAAGCGGGTGCGCAGGACGTCCACGGCGTGCGGGGAGATCGCGGCGACGGCCGCCGCCCGGTGCAGGAACGCGCCCACCCGCAGTCGGCGCAGCGGGTCGGCCGTCCAGTGCCGGGGGTCGCCGATGTTGACGTACACGAAGGGGGTGCGGGACGCGAACAGGCCCAGCGCGCACGCCTGGAGGGTGGAGGAGCCGTGCGCGACCACCACGTCGGCGCGCCCCGCGAGGGCGCGCAGGGCGCGCAGGGTGGCCGGGTGGTGCCGGGAGGGGCCCAGCACGGGGACGGCCGCCCCGGGGTCGGCGTCGGGGTGCGGGTGCAGCGCGGCGAGCTCGGAGGACTGGCCGCGGCGGGCCAACTCCCGGTGCAGGTCCAGGGCGAGGCGCTGAGCGCCCCGGGCCCTGGGGTCGGTGATGACGTGGAGTACCCGCGGGTCGGCCATGGCCCAGAGAGTAGCCGGGCCGGGGGGCGAAATCAGGGGCTCGGGGAACGGCGAGTCCGTGCTGCTGACGGTCGGAGCCCATCGGAGGGTCGTGCTGCTGCGTGTCTTGAACAGAACCAGAAGCCGATGCGCCCAACGGCAGTGAACCGCCAGCAGACTGGGCCTCGCCGTTCCCCGAGCCCCTGGCGGGGGCTCTCGCTGTTCCCCGAGCCACTGATTTCGCGCCCCGAAGGGGTTTCCTCCGGTTCGGGGGACGCGGGGCGGGTCGGGCTGGGATGCTGATGCGCGGTCAGGGGGTGGCGCGGGCGAGGGGGTTGGCGCGGTGCGTGTGGTGTACGTGATCGACAGTGTGAGCCGGGTGGGCGGGGCGGAGCAGGGGTTGGTGGCGATGGCGCCGCTGCTGGTCCGGTCGGGGGTGGAGTTGCACGTGGCGTTCCTGAAGGAGTCGCCGGGCGGGTTCCAGGAGGAGTTGCGGGCGGCGGGTGCGGGGGTGCATCCGGTGTTGCGGGGGTCGCGGCGGGCCCGGGTGGCGGGGTTGCGGGCGGAGTTCCGCCGGTTGCGGCCGGATCTGGTGCACACGACCTTGTACGAGTCGGACGTGCTGGGCCGGGCGGCCGCTCTCGGGGCGCGGGTGCCGGTGGTGTCGAGCCTGGTGAATTCGGCGTACGGGCCGGAGCACCTGCACGCGCGGGGGCTGAACCCGTGGAAGGTGCGGGCGGCGCAGGCGGTGGACGCGGTGACGGCGCAGGGGGTGCGGCGCTTCCACGCGTTGACGGAGCACGTGGCGGAGGTGATGGCGGCCCGGTTGCGGGTGGCGCGGCGGCGGATCGACGTGGTGCCGCGGGGGCGGGACCCGCTGCTGCTGGGGGCGGTGACGCCGGAGCGGCGGGCGCGGGTGCGGGCGGGGCTGGGGTTGGGCGAGGAGGTGCCGGTGGTGCTGGCGGCGGCCCGGCAGCAGTACCAGAAGGGGTTGGACGTGCTGGTGTCGGCGTGGCCGCGGGTGCGGGCGGCGCGGCCGGACGCGGTGCTGCTGCTGGCGGGCAGCCGGGGGGCGGAGACCGGGCGGTTGGAGGAGTTGGCGGCGGCGACGGGGGGTGTGCGGTTCCTGGGGCCGCGGGACGACGTGTTCGACCTGATGGCGGCGGTGGAGGTGTTCGCGGTGCCGTCGCGCTGGGAGGGGTTGGGGAGTGCGGCGATGGAGGCGATGGGGGTGGGGGTGCCGCTGGTGTGCGCGGACGTGGCGGCGCTGCGGGAGACGGTGGGCGGCGGGGAGGAGTGTGCGCTGCTGGTGCCGCCGGAGCGGCCGGCGGAGTTGGCGGGGGCGCTGGTGCGGGTGCTGGAGGAGCGCGGGGAGGCGCTGGTGCGGGCGAAGGCGGCGCGGGCGCGTTTCCGGGCCGGGTACACGTTGGAGCGGGTGTCGGCGCGGATGGTGGAGTTCTACGGGCGCGCACTGGCCTGACGGCGTACGGGCGGGCGGTGGCCGAACCGTCCGGCGGGTGGCGGCCGAACCGTCCGGCGGGTGGCGGCCGGGCGGGTGGCCCGTCGGGTGGTCGGGCATTTGATGACGTTTCGTCAGTTCGCGTGCGTGCGTCCGGATTCCGACCAACGGCAGGTGTCAGTATGGCCAAAGTGCTTGCGCCGCAGGTCCGGGGCGGGAAGCATCGCTCTCCGGGGAGGGCCGCAGGGGCGGCCTCGGACGTTCGTTTTCTCTGCCGCTGCCGGGGGGCGCATGCGGCCCGGCCGTACCGATGCGCGCCGCCCGCTGGGGCGGGTGCGGCCGTGGGGCGCGTGTGCTCCGTGACGAGGCGAGGGGAACCAACCGGTGGAACCGGCAAATCTGTTCACCGTCCTGCGGCGGTACTGGCGGCTGCTGGCGGCCTGTACGGCGGCCGCGCTGGTCGTGGGTTTCCTGCTGACGCCGGCGGGGGACGCCGTGGACAACGGCAAGTGGCAGTGCAAGGTGGCGATCACGCCGGTCGCGGGCGCGGCGGACACCGTGCGGGCGGACCAGGTGCTGTCGTACGCGCAGGGGTCGGCGGTGACCACGGCGGCGGCGCAGAAGTTGCACGTGACGGACGTGGCGGCGCTGACGGCGCGCCGGACGGTGGCGGCGGAGTCCACCCAGATGCTGCTGTTCACCACGACCGGTCCGACCCAGGCGTCCTGCGTGGAGCTGGCGGCGGCGCTGTCCGAGGCGACGATCACCGGGTACGCCCAGGAGTCGAAGAAGAGCGCCGACGAGTCGATCAAGCGGCTGCGGACCCAGGCGGACGCCCAGCAGTCGCAGCTGGACGACCTGCAGAAGGCGTTCAGCAGGGCGAACGCGAGCGATCAGGCCAAGCTGCAGCCGCAGTTGTCGACGGCGACGGCGGCGCTGACCAAGACCCTCGGGGCGATCGCGGACCTGCAGAACTACAGCCAGACCGACGCGATCCAGCAGTGGGGTTCGATCGACGCGAAGGAGTCGGGCGGCAGCCTGCTGTCCTCGCCCTCGCGCGGGGTGCGGCTGGCGCTGGCGGTGGTGCTGGGCCTGGCGCTGGGCGTGGTGGCGGCGCTGATGCTGTCCCGGATGGACACCCGGCTGCGGACCAGGGACGGCACCGAGGAGGCGTTCAACCTGCCGGTGATCGGCGAGATCCCGCGCCTGTCGCGGCGGCTGCGGCGGCTGCGCGAGCCGCTGGTGACGGCCCGTCCGGAGGATCCGGCGACCGAGGCGTTCCGTTCGCTGCGCTCGACGCTGCTGCTGACCGGTCCGGAGTCGCTGTCCGCGCAGTTCGGGCAGGGCGGCCTGGATCCGGACGGCCGGCGGGTGCGGCGGGCGGTGGAGCCGGCGCCGGTGGTGCTGGTGATGTCGGGGCGTTCGGGTGACGGGCGGACCACCACGGTGGCGAACCTGGCGGCGGCGCTGGGCGAGACGGGCCGGCAGGTGCTGGTGCTGGACTGCGACTTCCGGCAGCCGGAGCTGAACGCGCACTTCGGGATGGACGAGGGGCCGGGCATGGCGGAGCTGCTGTCCGGCGAGCAGCTGACCGACCTGGCGGACCTGGTCCGGCCGACCCGGGTGCCGAACGTGGCGATGATCGCGGGCGGGCACGCGCGGGCGTACCCGGCGGCGCTGGTGCTGCGCGCCGGGGAGGTGCTGGCGCTGGCCCGGCGGTACGCGGACGTGGTGCTGATCGACTCCTCGCCGCTGCTGCACGCGAACGACGCGTACGACCTGGTGCGGCACGCGGACGCGGTGCTGGTGACGCTGATGGCGGGCAACGTGCGCCCGGAGGAGGCGGACCGGGTGTCGGAGCTGCTGGCCCGCACCGGGGTGCCGGTGGCGGGGGTGGCGCTGCTGGGGACGGAGGTCGCCACCGGGCGGCGGCACCGTTCGCTGCGGCTGCCGGGTCGGCTGGGCGGGCGTCCGGCGCTGGGCCCGGAGCCGTCCCGTCCGGCGCTGCCGCGTCCGGAGCCGGTGGAGCGGGTGGAGCGGGTGGCGGAGCCGCACCGGCCGGAGCCGCGGCGGCCCGAGCACCGGCGGGCGGAGCCGCACCGGCCGGAGCACCAGCGGGCGGACGGCGGGCGGCCGGACGGGCGGCGCGGCGAGCCGGTGTACGGGGCCGGCGAGGCGGGCAACCGGCGTGACGGCACGACGAGTTGGGGCCGCCGGCCGGTGGAGCTGCCGCCGGAGGAGCCGATGGAGACCACCATGCAGCTGCGGCTGGGCGAGGACCGGTGAGCGGGCCGCGGGCCAGGGTGCTCTGGCTGGCCAAGGGGCTGGGCCGGGGCGGCGCGGAGCAGTTGCTGGTGAACTGCGTGCGCCACGCGGACCGTTCGCGCTACGACATCGAGGTGGCGTACGTGCTGCCGCACAAGGACGCGCTGGTGCCGGCGCTGGAGGCGGCGGGCGTGCCGGTGCACTGCCTGGGCGGCGCGCCGGGGCGGCGCTGGCCGCTGCGGCTGCGGGCGCTGCTGGCGGAGCGCCGGTACGACCTGGTGCACACCCACATGCCGGTGCCGGCGGTCGCGGCGCGGCTGCTGCGGCCGGGTGGCGGGCGGCGGCCGCGGCTGGTGCACACCGAGCACAACCTGTGGGAGCGCTACCGGCTGCCGACCCGCTGGGCGAACGCGCTGACGTACCGGCGCAACGACGCGGTGGTCGCGGTGTCGCACGCGGTGGCGGCGGGGATCGGGCGGCGGCGGCCGGGCGGGTGGCTGACGGTGGTGCACCACGGGCCGGACTTGGGCGGCGCGCCGTCCGGTCCGGCGGCGCGGCGCGCGGCGCGGGCCGAACTCGGGCTGCCCGAGGGCGCGTTGGTGGTCGGCACGGTCGGCAACCTGACGGCGAAGAAGGACCAGGCGACGCTGCTGGCGGCGTTCGCGCTGCTGCGCGGCAAGGAGCCGGACGCCCGGCTGGTGCTGGTCGGATCGGGGCCGCTGGAGGCCGGGTTGAAGGCGCGGGCGGGCGACGGCGTGCTGTTCGCGGGGATGCGCGCGGACGTCCCGGCGCTGCTGCCGGGCTGGGACGTGTTCTGCCTGAGTTCGCGCCAGGAGGGCCTGCCGGTGGCGCTGATGGAGGCGATGGCCTCGGGGCTGCCGTCGGTGGTGACCAGGGTCGGCGGCATGCCGGAGATCCTGGACGACGGCGTGGAGGGCCGGCTGGTGGCGCCGGGCGATCCGGTGGAACTCGCTTCGGCGCTGGCCGAGTTGGCCGATCCGGTGCGGCGCGGGCGGATGGGCGCGGCGGCCCGGGAGCGGGCCGCCTCCTTCGACGTGGCGGGCGCGCAGCGGGCGATCGAGCGGATGTACGCGCGGGTCCTGGCGAACTGAACCGACTGGTGGGGCGTAGTCCGGAGGGGACGAGCACAACGTGGCTGGTGAACTGACGTACCGCGGGCTGGAGTCGGCGGACGTTCCGGCGGTGCTGGAGCTGTTGACGGCTTCGCTGGCGGGCGGCCCGACCGGGCGGCGCAGCGCGGAGTTCTTCGACTGGAAGCACCGGGGGAACCCGTTCGGGTCGAGTCCGGGCCTGGTCGCG
This sequence comes from Kitasatospora sp. NPDC057198, assembly GCF_042670125.1. Taxonomy (NCBI): domain Bacteria; kingdom Bacillati; phylum Actinomycetota; class Actinomycetes; order Kitasatosporales; family Streptomycetaceae; genus Kitasatospora; species Kitasatospora sp. NPDC057198. The sequence continues at coordinate 16,629 of NZ_JBHUWH010000021.1, forward strand.
GTGGCGGACGGCGGGCGGCTGGCGGGGGTGCGGCTGTTCCTGCGCTGGTCCTGGCGGGCGGAGGGCGGCCGGGAGGTGCGGGCGGTGCGGCCGGTGGACACCGCGACGCACCCGGACTTCCAGGGGCGCGGGATCTTCCGCCGGCTGACCACCGAGCTGCTCGAACAGGTCTCCGGCGAGGCCGAGTTGGTGTTCAACACGCCGAACGGGAACAGCCTGCCCGGCTACCTGCGGATGGGCTGGCGGGAGCTGGGCCGCGTCCCGGTGGCGCTGCGGGTGGCCCGGCCGGTGTCCTTCGCCCGGGGGGCCCGGGCGGCGCTGGGCCGCCGGCCCGGCCCGTCGGGGCCGCCGCGCTGCGAACTGCCGTCCGCCGCCGAGTGGTTGGCCGATCCGGGAGCCCGGCGGGTCGGGCAGCTGGCCGAGTTGCTCGCCGAGCGCGAGCGGGCGGACGCGGCCGATCCGCGGCTGCACACCGTGCGCACCGCGGCGTACCTGGCCTGGCGGTACGGGGCGGCGCCGGGCCTGGACTACCGGGTGGTGAGCGTCGAACGGGGCGGTGAGCTGGTCGGGTTGGCGTTCGGGCGGCCGCGGCGGCGCGGCCCGCTGGCCGAGTTCACGCTGGCCGAGCTGATCGTCCGGCCGGGCGACCGGGCGGCGGCGGCGCAGCTGCTGCGGGTGGCGGCGGCCTCCGGCTGCGACCACGCGGCGACCCACCTCTCCCCCGGCACCGAGGCCGCGGCGGCCGGGCTGCGGGCGGGCTGCGTGCGGGCGCCGCGCACCGGCATGGTGCTGGCGGCCCGCACCCCGACCGGCCCGCTGCCGGCCGGGCGCACCCTCGCCGACTGGCGGTTCAGCCTCGGCGACCTGGAGGTCTTCTGATGGCGGCGCTGCTCGCCGGCCGCTCCCGCGCACCCCGCCGCCCCGGCCCGTCCCGCCGCCCCCGTTCGCGTTCGCGCGCGCTGGCCCGGCTGCGCGGGGTGCTGCGGCGCGGCCGGCTGACGGCGCTGGCCTGGGTGGCGGTGCTGGGCTACGTGACGGTGTTCGTGCTGGCGATGGTGCACACCACGTACGACACCTGGGGGGCGCTGCTGGTGGCGCCCGCGCTGATGGCGATCGGGACGCCGGTGCTGGCCCGGGTCGCGGCGGCCAACCCGGAGCGCGGGGTGTTCAGGCTGCTGATGGTGGCGATGGCGGCGAAGCTGGCCTGCGCCTTCCCCCGGTACCTGATGGCGTTCGTGCTGTACGGCGGCGCGGCGGACGCCAAGATGTACCACCAGAAGGGCTCCGAGCTGGCCCGGTACCTGACCACCACGGACTTCACCACCGGCCTGCACTACGACCTGGGGATGAAGGTCGCGGGGACGGGTTTCGTCATCATCGTCACCGGCGTGGTCTACGCGGTGACCGGGCCGACCCTGGTGGGCGGCTTCCTGGTGTTCTCCTGGCTGGGCTTCTGGGGGCTGCTGTTCTTCTGGCGGGCACTGCAGATCGCCTTCCCGGAGGCGGACTCGCGGCGCTACGCGAAGCTGGTGTTCTTCCTGCCCTCGCTGCTGTTCTGGCCGTCCAGCATCGGCAAGGACGCCTGGATGATGTTCTGCCTGGGCCTGACCACGTACGGGGTGGCCCGGCTGCTGGACCGGCGCTTCGGCGCGTTCGCGTGCATCGCGCTGGGCTCGCTGGGCACGGCGATGGTGCGGCCGCACGTGACGGTGCTGGCGGGCGCGGGCCTGAGCGTGGCGTACCTGCTGCGGCAGCGGCCGCGGCAGGTGTCGGCGCTGGGGCCGCTGCGCACGGTGCTGACGGCGGCGGTGCTGGCGGTGGGCGTGGCGCTGATGCTGCAGCAGGTGTCGGCGTTCTTCGGGACGAACGGCACCGGCGGGGACGCCGTCAACCAGGTGCTGTCGGAGACCTCGCGGCGCACCTCGCAGGGCGACTCGGTGATCAACGCGGCCACCGCGGACGAGCCGGCGCCCGCGTTCAGCCTGAATCCGGTGAAGCTGCCGATGTCGGTGGTGAGCGTGCTGTTCCGGCCGTTCCCGTTCGAGGCGTCGAACGTCCAGAACCTGATCCAGTCGGTGGAGTGCTTCGCGCTGCTGGTGATGTTCGTCCGGGCCTGGCCGCAGCTGGCCCGGATCCCGAAGCTGTTCGTCCGGCGCTCGTACGTGGCCTTCGCCGTGGTGTACACGCTGCTGTTCTGCTGGGCGTTCTCGACCATCAACAACATGGGCATCCTGTCGCGCGAGCGGGTGCAGGTGCTGCCGCTGGTGCTGGTGCTGCTGGCGGTCCCGAAGCCGGCCCAGGCCGGGCCGGTGCGGCGGCGCAGACCGCCGGTGTGGCGCGCCCAGCCCGGCCAGTGGGGCGCCGCCGCCCGGTCAGGGCCCGAGCTTCCGGTCGCCGTCGGCGCTCCGGATCCGTCACGAACCCAGGGGGGCTCGACCTCATGACGACCGACCTCAGGACGACCGATCGGAACCGTCCCGCCGTCCTCGGCGGTGCGCCCGCCTTCCCCGACGGCCTGCCGCTGACCCGCCTGCGGGTGCCCGACCGGGACGGGCTGCTCGGACGGCTCGGCGAGGTGCTGGACTCCGGGATGCTCACCAACGGGCCGCGGGTGCGCGAACTCGAGGAGCGGGCCGCCGAGTTGATGCAGGTACCGCACGTGGTGGCGGTGTCCAACTGCACGGCGGGGCTGATGCTGGTGCTCCAGGCCGCGGGGGTCGGCGGGGGCCGGCCGGTGCTGATGCCGGGGTTCACCTTCTCGGCGACCGCGCACGCCGCGCACTGGGCGGGCGGCGTGCCGCTGTTCGCGGAGGCCCGGGAGCAGGACATCACGCTCGACCCGGCGGACGCCGAGGCCCGGCTGAAGGCCGCCGACTCCCCCGTCGCGGTGATGGCCACCCACGTGTACGGGACGCCCTGCCAGACCGAGGAGTTGCAGCGGGTCGCCGACGCGGCCGGGCTGCCGCTGGTGTACGACGCGGCGCACGGCCTGGGCTCGGCGCGGCGCGGGGTGCCGGTGGGCGGCTTCGGCCTGGCCGAGGTGTTCTCGATGAGCCCGACGAAGGTCGCGGTGGCGGGCGAGGGCGGCCTGGTCGCCACCCGGGACGCGGCGCTCGCGCAGACCCTGCGCACCGCCCGGGACTACGGCAACCCGGGCGACTACGACACGCTGTTCCCCGGCCTGAACGCCCGGATGAGCGAACTGCACGCCGCGGTCGGCCTGACCTGGCTGGCGGGGCTGCCCGAGCGGGTGGCCCACCGCGGCGCGCTGGTGGCCGAGTTCGCCCGGACCGCCGCCGGGGTGCCCGGCCTGCGGCTGGCGCTGCCGGAGGAGGGCGACACCTCGACCTTCAAGGACCTCACGCTGGTCCTGGACGCCGGGGTGTTCGGCCTGGACAACCGGCAGCTGGCCGCGGCGCTGAAGGCGGAGGGCATCGACACCCGCCGCTACTTCTTCCCGCCCGTCAACCGGCAGCGGGCGTACGCCCATCTGGGGCAGGCGGAGGAACTGCCGCGCACCGACCGGCTGGCGGCCTCGGTGCTGACCGTTCCGCTGTGGTCGCACATGGACGCGGCGACGGTCCGCCGGGTCGCCGACGCGGTGGTGCGTGTCCAGCCCTTCGCGGCGGAGGTCCGGGCGGCGCTCGCGGCCGGCTGAGGACCGCCCCGGGCTCGTCCGAGCGAACTTCGCAAGGCGGTTCGGCCGTTAGTCGGATCAGGTGAACTCGGTTGGACCGCAGGAAGGTTGGACCGCCAGGATGGCTGACATGTTCAAGGGATTCCGCAGCTTCCTGCTGCGCGGCAACGTCGTCGACCTCGCGGTCGGCATCGTCATCGGCGCGGCCTTCACGGCCGTCGTCACCGGTTTCGTCGCGGCCTTCCTGACCCCGCTGATCGGCATCGCCTCCGGCGCGGTCGGCGACTTCAGCAAGGAGTCGTTCACCGCGGCCGGGGTCACCTTCCCGTACGGCGCGTTCCTCCAGGCCCTGATCAGCTTCGTGCTGGTCGCCGCGGTGATCTACTTCGCCGTGGTGATGCCGGTCGGCAAGCTGCAGAACCGTTTCAACCCGGTCAAGGACACCCCGGTGGCCAAGGCCGACTGCCCCGAGTGCCTCAGCACCGTCCCGGCCGCGGCGACCCGCTGCGCCCACTGCACCAGCGAGCTGGCCGGCCGTCCGGGCTTCCCGGCCCAGGCCGCCGCGGCGACCGCCCGCTGAGCACCCACCGCGGCACCCGCCGCACCGCACCGGCCCGGACGGCTCCCCGCCGTCCGGGCCGGACCCGTTCCGGGCGCGGGCGCGTTCCGGACCCGGGCGCGGGCCGGGCGCCCCCGCGGCGGTCTGGACCACTGCCGGCTTAACGGAACCTTGGCGCAGCCTTTCCGCCGCCCGATCGGAGGCTTTTGTCCGGCACCGGGTGAGCGGGCGGTGCACGGACGATGGATCCCGGATGACCGAAACGGGCCCTCGTTTCGCCCAACTCTGCCAGCAAATGCCCGATTTAAGCGAGCGAAGAGTCTGTAAACAGTTGAACTCCAGGCCGTTCCGCTCTCCTCAGCAGGCACGTTGTGGGCTTACGGTATGCCCCATGACCTCGCCCCGCTCCTACGACGGAGTCGGCTACCCCTCTCCGTCCTTCTCCTCCGGCACGCCCATCTACGACAGCTTGGTCGCAGAGCGCGGCATCCCGCAGATCGCACCCATCAACGTGCCCCCGGCCCTCCCGGCCGCCTCCTGGTCCTCCGCCTACGGCAGCGGTTTCGGCACCGGCTTCGACTCCCCCCAGTCGAACCTGCCCGCCCTGCCCCCGGCCCGCCTCGCGCTCGGCCCCGGCCCGAGCAGTGCCCCGGCCCCCGCCCCGGCGCAGTACATCCCGGCCCAGCCCGGCTACCAGAACGCGCCGGTGCAGTCGCAGCACGGCTACGCCGCCGCCCCGCAGGGCTTCCTGCCCGGCCAGCGCCCGGCCGCCCCGTTCCAGCCCCAGCCCGCGCAGGCGTACCCCGCCCCGCAGGCCCCGGGCAACGGCTTCGCCGCCGCCCCGCAGAGCTTCACGCCGACCTTCAACTCGCAGCAGTTCGGCGCCCAACCGGCCCCGCAGCAGCAGTCGTTCGGCGACCAGTCGTTCGGCGGCAACACCCTGCGCCCGGCCGCGGCCCCGCAGCAGTACCCGCAGTACCGGCAGTACCCGCAGGCCGGCTGAGAACCCCACCAGGGGGGCAAGGTCACCACGCAACGACGCGTTTCTCCCCCACACCGCCCGCCCGGACACCCCACCCCGGCGGACACACCGCACACCCCGCGCTTCCCCGCCTCCCGGCCCCCGCCGGGGCGCGGGGAAGCGCCGTACCGGGCCCGGCCGCACGCCTGGCAGGATGGTCGGCATGCCGCGCCTCGCCTCCCTCCACCTGTACCCGGTCAAGTCGATGTACCGGCTCAGCCCGCCGTCCGCCGAACTCCAGCCCTGGGGCCTGACCGGCGACCGCCGCTGGATGCTGGTGGCCGCCGACGGCACCGCCCTCACCCAGCGCGACGAGCCCTCGATCGGACAGTTCCGGCCCGTCCCGTCCGCCGACGGCACCTCGCTCACCCTCACCGGCCCGGACGGCTCCGTCCACACCCTGGCCGCGCCGACGCTGGCCGCCGGCGCCCCCGAGACCACCGTCAGCGTCTTCGGCACCGTCTTCTCCGCCGCCGGGGCCGCGAAGGAGACCTCCGCCTGGCTGGCCGAACGGCTGCCCGCGAAGCTCGGCGAGGTGCGCCTTGTGCACCTGGACCGCCCGGCCACCAGCCGCCCGATCAACCCGGAGTACGCCGCCCCCGGCGAGACCGTCTCGATGGCCGACGGCTTCCCGCTGCTGCTCACCACCACCGGCTCGCTGAACGAGCTGAACGCCCGGATCGCCGACGACCACCCCGGCGACCCGGTCAAGGGCGCGCCGCTGCCGATGGAGCGCTTCCGCCCCAACCTGGTGGTCTCCGGCACCGCCGCCTGGGCCGAGGACGGCTGGCGCCGGATCCGGATCGGCGGCCTGGAGTTCCGGGTGGTCAAGCCGTGCGGGCGCTGCGTGGTGACCACCACCGACCAGGAGAGCGGCGAGCGGCGCGGCCCGGAGCCGCTGCGGGCGCTGGGCCGGCACCACCGCTTCGGCAACAAGCTGGTGTTCGGCCAGAACCTGGTGCCGGTCCGCGGCTCGGCCGCCGGGGCCGGTGCGGGCTTTGGGGCCTCCGCGCTCTCCGGGGACGAGGTCGCCGAGGTGCTGGGAACGCTGACCGTCGGCGACCCGGTGGAGGTGCTGGAGCAGGCCCAGGCGCCGGAGCCGGACCGCCGCTGACCCGGTCCCGCCGTGCCGCCCGGACCGGCCCTCCTGCGGCGCCGTCAGCTCCGTGCACCCGGAACCACCCCCGGACCCGGTCGTTGAACCGGGCGCCGGACCGGCGCCGCGGCCCGGGCGGCGGCCCGCCGGGCCCGCCCCGCGCGCTACGGTGGGGCCGATCGCGCAGCGTCTCGACGCAACCGACGCAACTGACGAAGGCGGGGATGACAGATCGCCATGGGTGAGCTCAGGGTCCGGGTCACGCAGGACAGCGCCTCGCGTTGGCGCCGCCGCGGCGGGGAGTACGCCACGCTCCGCGAGGCCCTGGAGGTCGCCGAGCCCGGCGACACCCTGACGGTGCGCGCGGGCACGTTCCGCGAGGCCGTGCTGGTCGACAAGCCGGTGACGCTGGTCGCCGAGCAGGGCCCGGGCAGCGTGCGGATCTCGCCGCCGGAGAGCGCGGTGCGCGGCGGCACCGCGCTGACGGTGACGGCGGCCGCGACCGTGCGCGGCCTGGTCGTGGAGGGCTCCGACCGCTCCGCCCCGGCGGTGCTGCTGGCGGGCGCCGACGGCGCGGTGCTGGCCGACTGCCGGGTGGAGACCTCGTCCGCGGTGGGCGTGGAGCTGGCCGACGGGGCCCGCGCCCAACTGGTCAACTGCGTGGTGGAGAACCCGTCCGGGCTCGGGGTGCGGCTGCGCGCGCAGGCCCGCGCCGAGCTGCTGGACTGCGAGGTGACGGCCGCCGGGCAGAGCGGGGTGGCGGTGCTGGCCGGCTCCCGGCTGCGCGCGGAGCGGGTGAAGGTCCGCCGGGCCGGCGGGGCAGGCGTCCTGCTGGCCGACCCGGGGACGCTGGCGGAGCTGACCGGCTGCGAGGTGTCCGAGGTGCGCGGCTCGGGCGTGCAGGCCGAGGCGCAGGCGGTGGGCCGGCTGACCGACTGCACGGTGCACCGGGTCTCCGGCAACGGCCTGAGCCTGGACAGCGGCGCCGAGTTGGAGCTGTCCTCCTGCCGGGTGCACGAGGTGCCGGAGAACGCGGCCGACCTGCGCGGCGGCTCGAAGCTGACGCTGCGCCAGGTCACCGTGCACGGCTTCGGCCGGGGCGCGCTGTCGGTGTGGGACGGCGGGACGAAGGTGCTCGCCGAGGGCTGCCGCTTCCACTCCGCGCAGGGCGACTACCCGGCGCTGTGGGTGAGCGACGGCGCGGCCCTGGAGCTGGCCGACTGCGCCCTGGACGACCTCCCCGACGCGCTGTTCGTCCTCGACCAGGGCTCCTCGGCGGCCGTCCGGGACTGCTCGTTCAGCACCATCCGCTCCTCGGCGGTGTCGGTCAGCGGCGGCGCGAGCGCCGACCTGTCGGGCTGCCGGATCCAGGGCGCGGGCACCGGCCTGTGGTTCCGCGACCACGGCTCCGGCGGCCTGCTCACCGACTGCGAGATCGCGGACGTGGCGACCGGCGTGATCGTCACCAAGGGCGCCGACCCGGTGCTGCGCGGGTGCACGGTGCGCGGCGCGAGCGAGGCCGGGGTGTACGTGTCGGCGCAGGGCCGCGGCGAGTTCGAGGAGGTGCGGGTCTCGCAGGGCGGCGGCTTCGGCTTCCACGTGATCGACGGCTGCCGGACGAAGCTGGTGCGCTGCCGGGCCGAACGCAACACCCGCGCCGGGTTCGAGTTCTCCGAGCCGGGCCCGCTGGCCGAGGGCTGCACCTCGGACGACGCGGCGCCGCTGCCCGTGCCGCCCGCGTCCGTCCCGGCTCCCGTTCCGTCCGCCGTCCCGTCCACCCCTCCCCCGCTGGCCACCCTGGCCCAGCCGGCCGCGTCCGCTTCCCCGCCCGTCGCCGTGATCGCCCCGATCCCGGACTGCCGCCCGGCCGAGGTGGCGCTCGCCGAACTGGACGCGCTGGTCGGCCTGGCCACCGTCAAGCAGGAGGTGCGCACCCTGATCGACCTGATCTCGGTCGGCCGGGCCCGGCAGCGCGCGGGCCTCAAGGCGCCCTCCCCGCGCCGCCACCTGGTCTTCACCGGCGCCCCCGGCACCGGCAAGACCACCGTGGCCCGCCTGTACGGCGAGATCCTCGCCTCGCTCGGCGTCCTGCAACGCGGCCACCTGGTCGAGGTCGCCCGGCTGGACCTGGTCGGCGAGCACATCGGCTCCACCGCGATCCGCACCGCCGCCGCCTTCGACCGGGCCCGCGGCGGCGTGCTGTTCATCGACGAGGCGTACGCGCTCGCCCCCGAGGACGGCGGCCGGGACTTCGGCCGGGAAGCCATCGACACCCTGGTCAAGCTGATGGAGGACCACCGGGACGAGGTGGTCGTCATCGTGGCCGGCTACACCGCCGAGATGGAGCGCTTCCTGGCCGCCAACCCCGGCCTCTCCTCCCGATTCTCACGCACCGTCACCTTCCCCGACTACACCGCCGACGAACTCCTCGACATCGCCCGCGCCCAGGCCGCCGAGCACGAGTACCGCCTCTCCGAGGCCACCGAGTCGGCCCTGCTCGGCCACTTCACCGCCATCGACCGCTCCACCGGCTTCGGCAACGGCCGCACCGCCCGCCAGGTCTTCGAAACCATGGTCGAACGGCACGCCTCCCGGGTCGCCCACCTCCCCTCCCCCACCACCGAGGACCTCCAACTCCTCGTCCCCGCCGACCTCCCGGGCGCGTAGTCAGACCTTCCCCTTGCGGCGGGCCAGCGGGAGCATCACCGCCCAGAAGGCTGCCAGGGCGGCCGCGATGACCAGCAGCCCGACCCAGTGCGGGTTGCCCTGCGCCCGCGCGAGCAGTGCCAGGGCGAACAGGAGCACGGTGCCGCCGCCACCGGCGAGCGCCAGCATCCGCATCCCGCGCCGACTCCCCCAGGGGGCACGTCCGTTGCCGTCCATCTCTCCTCCTCCGTCGTCCGCCCGACGGGTGCCCGGAGACACGCGATTCATGTCGGACGCGGCCGAGCGCCGTCAGGGGCCCGGGGCACTGTCGGCAGACGGGCATGCACCACCAGGGGCCCGGGGAACTGTCGGCAGACGGGCATGCACAATCAGGGGCCCGGGGAACGGCGGGGCCGTGCTGCTGACGGCCGGAGCCCATCGAAGTGTCCGTGCTGCTGCGTGTCTGTGACAGAACCAGAAGCAGATGCGCGCCACGGCAGTGCACCGTCAGCAGCCACGGGCTCGCCGTTCCCCGAGCCCCTGGTTTCGCCTCCCGCCGTTCTGCCCGAGCCCCTGGATGCGCGCTCCGGTCAGGTATCTCCCAGGGCCGCCGCCAGGCGGTCGCGCAGGGCGGTCTGTTCGGCGATGCGGCGGTCCATCGCGGCGAGGCGTTCGCGGGCCAGTGCGAGCATCCGGGGGCTGGGCGGGTGGGCGGTGACGTCGTCGCCGTCGAGGCAGGGCAGCAGGGGGCGGATGTCGTCCAGGGTGAGGCCGGCCGCGAGCAGGGCCCGGATGTTGCGGACGCGGGTGACGGCGCCGGGCCCGTAGACCCGGTAGCCGTTGGCGGCGCGTTCCGAGCCGATCAGGCCCGCCTGCTCGTAGTGGCGGACGGCCCGGGGCGTGGTGCCCGTCTGCGCCGCCAGTTGACCGATCCTCACCCGGCCGATCATCCCACCACCGCGCCGCCGTCGACCGGCAGGACCACCCCGGTGACGAACCCGGCGGCGGGTTCGGCGAGTCGGCAGATCGCCCAGGCGACCTCCTCCGCCCGGCCGATCCGGCCGAGCGGGGTGTGGGCGAGCTGCCAGGCCCGGAGTTCGGCGAGGCGTTCGGGCGGGAGGTGGTCGGCGATGGGGGTGTCGATCGGGCCAGGGGCGACGGCGACCACCCGGACGCCGTGCGGGGCGAGTTCGACGGCCCAGCTGCGGGTGAGCGTGTCGAGGGCGGCCTTGCTGGCCGCGTACACCGAGTTGCCCGGCCAGCCGCGCTGGCCGACGGACGTGCTGACGTTGACGACGACGCCGCGGGCGGCGGTGAGCAGTGGCAGGACGGCCCGGGTGAGCAGGACGGGGGCGGTCAGGTTGGTCGCCAACTGCTCCTCGAGCGCCGCCCGCCGGACCTGGCCCAACGGGGCGCTGCGCACCACGCCCGCGTTGTTGACCAGCACGTCCAGCCGCCCGTACCGCTCGGCGAGCGTCTCGGCGAGCCGCCGTCCCGCCCCGGGCGCCGTGATGTCCTGCGGCCAGGGGTCGATGCCGTCCTGTCCGCGTGCCGTCTCCGCGAGCGCCTCGGCCCGCCGTCCGACGGCCAGGACCCGCACGCCCTGTTCGGCGAGAGCCCGTGCCGTCGCCCGTCCGATGCCGCTGCCCGCTCCGGTGACCGCGGCCACCCGCTGTTGGTTCGTCATGCGGCCATCGTGGAACCCTGCCGCCGGCGTCAGGGTCAAGCGCCGGCCCGGCCGGGCCCCGGTCAGGCCAGTCGGACCAGGGCGGTGACGACGATCGCGGCGAGCACCACCAGCAGGAACGGGGCCCGGCGCCAGAGGGCGAGGGTGGCGGCGGCGAGGCCGGCGGCGCGGGCGTCGAGGGTGAGGTGGGGGCCGTGGGCGAAGGTCTGCTGCGCGGTGAGGGCGGCGAGCAGGGCGACCGGGGCCAGGGTGGCGAAGGTGCGCACGGCCGGGCGGTCGAGCAGGCGGGCGGGGACGGCCAGGCCGAGGAGTTTGAGCAGGTAGCAGCCGGCGGCGGTGGCCAGGACGGCGGTCCAGACGGTCATCGGGCCGCCCTCCCGCGCAGCAGGCCGGCCAGCGGGACGGCGGCGAGGGCCAGCAGCACGGGGACGCCGGCGGGCAGGAGCGGCGTCGCGGCCAGGACCAGCAGGACGGCGGCGGCGGCCACCCGGCGTTCGTGCGGGTCGCGCAGCCGGGGGGCGAGCAGGGCGAGGAAGACGGCCGGTCCGGCGGCGTCGAGTCCGTAGCGGGCCGGGTCGCCGAGGGCGTCGGCGCCGAGCGCGCCGAGCAGGGTGCTGAGGTTCCACAGGGCGAAGAGGCTGACGCCGGTGGCGGTGAAGCCGAGCCGGGCGGTGCGCCGGTCGGGCTGGGCGAGGGTGACGGCGGCGGTCTCGTCGATGACCAGCTGGGCGGCCAACGGCTTGAGCACGGACGGGAGTTGCAGGCGTTCGGCCAGTCGCATCCCGTAGAAGGCGTTGCGGACGCCGAGGAAGAGCGCCCCGGCCACGGCGGCCACCGGGGCGGCGCCGGCGGCGAACGCGGCGACCAGCGCGAACTGGCTGGCCCCGCTGAAGACCAGCAGGCTGAGCGCGCAGGTCTGGGTCACGGTCAGGTGGGCGCCGGCGCCGGCCGCGCCGAAGGCGAACCCGGCGATCCCGACGGTGGCCCCGACGGTGAGGGAGTCCCGGAGCACGGCTCGGGCGGGTGGGGCGAAGTACCCGGCGACGCCGGGCGGTTGGGTGCTGGTGGTCATGCCCCCAGGGTGTCGCGGGCGGGCACCGGAAATCTTGTACGTTCTTGCACGGCCCGGCGGTAGGCCCCGGGCGGGACGCCGACGCTGCGGCGGAAGTGCCGGGCCAGGTGGGCCTGGTCGACGAAGCCGACGGCGACGGCCGCTTCGGCCGGTGGCACGCCGCGGCGCAGCAGGGAGCGGGCGGCGGTGACGCGCTGCTGGTTGAGCCAGGCGTGCGGCGGCAGGCCGTGGGCGTCGCGGAAGGCGCGCAGCAGCGGGAAGGGCCGGGTGCCGACGGCGGCGGCCAACTCGTCCAGGCTGGGCGGGTCGACGAGCCGGGCGTGCAGGAGTTCGCGGGCGCGGGCGACGGCCGGGGAGCCGGCGGAGGCGACGCGCGGGGTGGTGCTGGGTGCGGCGTGGGTGCGCAGCAGGCGGGCGACCAGCAGGCGGAAGGCGGTGGAGGCGGCGAGCGGGTCGTCCCGTCCGACGGCTCCGTGCACGGCGTGGACGAGGCGGGCGAGTTCGCCGTCGTCGGCGACGGCGGTGGTGAAGGCGGGTGTCCCGGTGCCGGCGGGCCGCAGGTCGTCGGCGGCGTCGAGGACGCTCTCCACGGCCGGGTAGAGCACCCGGTAGCCCCAGCCCTCGGGCACGCCGGCGTGGCCGGTGACGACGACGTCGGGGTTGACGAGCGCGACGCTGCCGACCCCGGCGCGTTCGGTGCCGCCGCCGTACTGGAACTCCTCGACGCCCTCGGTGATGGCGGCGATCACGTACGTGTCGTGGGTGTGCCGGCCGAAGGCGTGCTCGACGTAGCGGGCGTCGAGGAGTTCCACCTGCGGCAGGGCGCGGTGGACGGAGAAGGCGGCGTGTTCCGCGGACATCTGATCACCTGGGGGGCGGGTCTCGGCGGGTCTCGGCGGGTCTCGGCGGGTCTGGTCGGGTCTGGTCGGGGGTGTCAGCAGGTGGAGTGGAAGAGGGCGCCGGTCGGGCGGGTCTCGGCAAGGGCGTGGTAGAGCTCGACGGCGGCCCGGGTGTCGGCGGTGTGCACCTCCACCCCGGCGGCGGCGAGGAGTTCCAGGGTGGCCGGGTCGATCCGCAGGACGCGGTCCGTGCCGAGGGTGAGGACGACCACCTCGGCGCCCCGGCCGAGGAGTTCCCGCACATCGCCGGGCTGGACGCCGGGGACGTGCCGGGTGCCGTGGACGCTCCAGTCCCAGGGGTGGCCGCCGCCCGGGTACAGCACGAAGTCCTTGCCGGGGGCGAGGCCCTCGACCTCCATCAGGCCCCACTCCAGACGGGTGATCCGCGGCGAGCGGAGGGCCTGCGCCGGGGCGTCGACTGCGTTCATGGGCGCGATTGTCGCAGCCGCCGGCCGGCGGTGTCCCGGGCGGGGCCAGCAGCCGTCGCACTCCCCGCGCCCGGTGCCGAACCGGGCCCCGACGACCGTGCCGCGCCCGGCCCGCTCCGCCCACACCCACACGCCGAGGTCGGCCGGGCCCGGCTTCCCGAGCCGGTTGCAGCACGGGTCGAGCTGGTGCTGCTCGGCGTGGCGGAACAGGTCCGCCTCGACGGCGGAGGGCTTGCGGCCGATCAACTCGATTCCGTCCAGAAGCACTTGGGGGCCGGTGTCCTCGTGGTCCGGCTCCCACCTCTCCGGGTTCCGCCCCCCGTACCCCGGTTCCCCCTCCCGCCAGCGCACTTCAGCCCCCGCGTACGGTTCCGACGACCCTGCCGGGCAGGCTACGGGGCACCGCCGGCGCGACGCAGGCGGTGCGCCTTCTGCCGGCAGGCGGCCCCGCAGAAGCGGGCGGGCCGCCCGGTGCGGGCCGCTGCGACGGGGCGGCCGCACACCTCGCAGCGGACGGCACCCGGGGCCGTGCCCGGGACGGTGCCCGGGGTCGTGCCGTCCGCATCGACGTAACGGAACGTTTCGTTACTCCCGTTCCGTTCCGGTCCTGCCGCCGGGGGTTTCGTGACAGCGGTGCCACCGGCGGCGCCCTCGGCCAGCAGGACGGAGGCGAGCAGGGCGGTGATCCGCCCCGGGCGGTCATTGTCGGCGCGGGTCCGTTCGGCGGTCGCCGCGCCCACCACCAGGGCCCGCAGGTCGGCCGCGTCGAGGTCGGCCCGGATCGTGCCGGTGGCCTGGGCGCGGATGAGCAGTTCGTCGAGCGCGGCCAGGAAGTCGCGCCGGGCCTCCGGGTCGCCGTCCGGCCCCGGGTCGCCGTCCAGCGCCTCGAAGCCCTCGCACAGCGCCCTGTTGAGCGCGGCCTGCTCGGCCAGCCGCCGGAAGAGGCCGAGCAGCGCCCCGGCCGGGTCGTCGCCCCGGGCGAGTCGGCGGGCCTCGGCGGTCATCCGGCGGACGCCGTCGGCGAGGACGGCGCGGAACAGGTCGTTCTTGGTCGGGAAGTGCCGGTAGACGGTGCCGACGCCGACCCCCGCGTGGTGGGCCAGGTCGTCGAAGGAGACCCGCAGGCCGTCGGCGGCCAGCAACTCCCCGGCAACCCGCAGGAGGTGCGCCCGGTTGCGCCGGGCGTCGGCCCGCTGCGGCGCGTTCGGCGGGGCCGCCGTTCCGGGGGGTGTCATCCTGCCTCCTCTGGCGGGTGGTTCGGCCGTTGACTTCCGGAGGGATCTCTCCGTATCGTTGAAACGGAGTCGATCCTCGATTTTTCCACCCTATCCCGGGGCCGGGCGATTCGGCCCCGGCCATCACCCTGGAGTGCCTTGTGACGTTCACCCCCGCACAGGTCGTCGAGCGGCTGCGGACGGCCATGGAGACCAAGGACCGCTCGGCGTTCGTCGACGAGTTCGCGGCCGACGGCGTGTACGAGCTGCCCTTCTCGCTGGCGGGCGCGCCGTCGCGGTTCGAGGGCATCGACGCGGTCCGCGCGCTGCTGGTGCGCGACAGCCCGATGTCGCGGGCGATGGAGTTCGACCGGGTCTCGGCCCGGGTGCTGCAGAGCACCGACCCGGAGACCGTCACCGTCGAGTTCACCGTCGACGGTCGGAACAGCGCCAGCGGGGAGCCGTTCTCCTTCCTCTCCTCGGTCGGCGTGATCCGGGTGGTCGACGGCAAGGTCAAGCACTACCGCGACTACCCGAGCGTGCTGCGCGGCGCGCAGGTCGCCGGGATGCTCAAGCCGTACGCCCGGTCGCTCGCGGAGTAGCCCGCGCGGCGGACGACCCCGCTCCGTCCGGACGGCCGCCCGGACGTCGGTGTCCGGCAGTAGCGTGTGCGCGTTCGTTCGTCGCACGGTTCGGAAGGCCCATCGGTGGATCATCAGCGTCCCTCCACGGAGGAGATCCTGGCGCGCATGCCGGAACTCGCACCACACGGCCGCGCGGCCGCCCGGCTGTGGCTCGAACCCGGGGCACCCGGGCCCGCCGACAGCTCGATCGGCGGCCCGCTGCTGTGGCCCGCCGGCGAGCCGTGGCCCGTGTGCCCGGTCGAGGAGGAGGACGGGCCGCACGAGAACGGGCCGCTGGTGATGGTCCCACTGGCCCAGCTCCACGCCCGTGACGTGCCCGGCCCGTGGTGGCCCGCCGGGGCGGACCTGCTGCAGGTGCTCTGGTGCCCCGTCGAGCACTGGGAGGCGCCGGTCGGCCAGGCCGACCTGTGCCCGGTGGTCGAACTCCGCTGGCGGGACGCCGCCGAGCTCTCCGCGGCCGGGACGGCGCTCCCCCCGGAGCCGCCGGAGTACTACGAGGACGAGTTCCTGCCGGAGCCGTGCGTCTTCTCGGTGGAGCACCTCACCGACTTCCCCTACCGTGAGGAGCTTCCGCCCGAACTCCAGCCCGCCCTGCGGCAGTTGGTGAAGGACACCGACCCCGGGGGCAAGGACGTGATCACCCGGGTCGCCGGCTGGAAACTCGGCGGCTGGCCGACCTGGCACCTCAACCACCCGAGCACGCTCAGCTGCGAGCGCTGCGGAACCCCGATGACGCTGCTCTTCACGATCGCCAGCGACGACACGGCGGGCATCGTCGTCGGCCGCTGGGGCGAACTGCGGATCTTCACCTGCCCGGCCGACCACACCCACCCGTTCACGGCCAACCTGCACTGACGCCCGCCCGGGGCCGCCCGTCAGCGGGTGGCTTCGGCCAGGTGCCGCCGGCTCTCGGCGAGCACCCGGGCCACCGTCTCGCGCTCGTCCCCGTCCGCCGAGTCGAGGAGTTCGCCCGCGGCCACCATGGCGGCCCAGAACTCGGCGGGCCGGCCGCGGTCCTGGCGCGGGCCGAAGCGGGCGAGCATCCGGAAGGCGGAGGACAGCTCGCCCTTGACGAACCGCCGGGAGAGGCTGATGGCGTAGCCGCTGCCCAGGCCGCCCATGGCGTCCCACGCGGCCCGCAGGTGCCCGGCGATCTCCTCCTCCCGCTCGTCGAGCCGTTCGGGGACGTCGAACACGCCGCACATCTCCAGCAGGTGGCCGTAGTCCTCCTCCTCGCCCGGGTGGAACTCGTCCTGCGCCTGCTCGTACCCGGCGAGCCGCTCGCGCAACTCCGCCTCCGCCGTCCCCCGGGCCACCCCGACGGCCACGGCCGCCTCCGACCACCGCGGGGTCCGCGCGGCGAGTTTGCCGCACACCGCGGACGGTGCCGCCCCCGCGCGCAGCCGCTCCCGGGCCGCCGCCACCAACGACTCGTCGACGCCGCTTCCGTCGTCCGGCACTCCGCCACCTCCTGGTCCGCGCCGGCACCCGACCGGCCCCACAGTGGTGATTGTCCGGGTCGGCCGGAGCCGGTGCCCGGCGGGGTGGTTCAGGCGAAGTCCGGGCATTCGCCGGTGCGGTCCGGGTACTCGGGCTGCCAGACGCCGCGGGGCAGGGCCGTGTTCAGCCGGGCCACTTCCGCCGCTGCCGCGGTCAGTTGCTCGGTGGTCAGGTGGGCGGCTGCCGCGTACACCCGGCCGGCGTGGCGGCAGGACGAGTGCGGGCGGAAGCCGGGCGACCAGGGCTCGCCGGCGAGGGCGAACAGTTCGGGCAGCGGCCAGCCCAATCCGCCGGTGAGGCCGAGGAGTTGGTACTTGCGGTGCTCGTTCGGCTCCCAGGACCGGACCATGTCGAGGACGGTGCTCCGGGACAGCCCCATGAAGGGGAGGGTGTGGAGCGAGAAGCCGCGGTTGCGGATCATCGCGAGCAGGGTGGCGGCGAACCCGTGCTCGGCGGCATCCACTTCGGCCTCGCTCATCCACGGGGAGAACGGCAGCGGGACGGCCCGGCGCGGGGCGTCCGGTACCGGCGGGAGCGCGCGGATGTACGCCTCGATCGCGGCCGACTGCCGGTGGTCGCAGTAGCAGACCAGGTGGGCGAAGTCGCGCAGCGTGCGGCCGTCGCGCTCCGGCGGCAGCAGTTCGGCCGGCACCTCGCGGCCGGCCGCCGCGTACAGGTCGGCGAGCGGGAGGTCCGTCTCGACGGCGAGCGCGGCGAGTTGGCCGGGCGGGAAGGCCGAGCCGTCGGCGGCGAGGGCGCGCAGGGTGGCGAGGCGCTCCGGAAGTTCCATGCGCACAGGGTAGGGCTGTGACCGCAAAGGTTCGCCGGGTCGTCGGACGACTCCGTCCGAGGATGCATGCCGGGCCCGACGACCGCACCGCCCCGATGTCACGAACTGCTCGACGAGTTAAATCAACGGCATTTGATCGCCGTCGGGAAATGTCAAGCAATTGTCGGGATGTCAAGATCTTGAGATTTCGCGTGAGGGAGTGTCAGGGTCGCTCCCCGTCGCCTCACCGGGCCGTCTCCCGCTGTTAGCGTGCCGCCATGGATATCTTCGGACTGCCTCGCTTCGGCCTGCTGGTGCCACCGGAAAACCCGGTCGCCGAGCCCGAGTTCATGCAGCTGCTCGGCTCCGAGATGAATGTCTACACCACTCGCTTTCCGGTGACCAAGGAATTCACACGGGAAACGATGGAGATGTACAACAAGGTCCTCCCGGAGGTGCTCTCCACCTTCGGGCAGTTGCGGTTGGACGCCGCGGTGGTGGCCTGCAACGCCTCGCACTACCTGCTGGGCCCCGCTGGTGACCGGGAGTTCCTGGCGGAGCTCTCGGAGCGCTTCGGGTTCCCGGTCCGCTCCTCCTCGCAGGCGATCCTCGACCTGCTCTCGGCGATCGGCACCGAGCGGCTGACCCTGGTCACGCCGTACGCGCCCTGGCTCACCGACATATCCCGCTCCTTCTGGGAGCAGGCCGGTCTGACCGTGAACGAGGTGATCGTGACCCCCGCCGGCCCGCAGCCGCGGGACGAGGACCAGCACTTCAACCCGTACCTGGTCACCACCGAAACCATCCTGGACCGGGTGCGGGCGGCGGAGCTGCCCGAGGACGAGACGGTCCTCTTCACCGGCACCGGCATGGCGACCCTGACCGCGGTGGCCGAGCTGGCCCGCGAGGACGACCGACGCACCCTGCTGACCTCCAACGCCGCCTCCGCCTGGTGGGCACGCCGCACCGCGGGCGTGACCGACGGCGAGGGCACGCACCCGCTGATCCGCCGTCTGGGACGGCTCGCCACGCACTGAGCGGGCTCCGCACCGGCACCCCGCCACCGCACCCCTACCCGTCAAGGAGGCGCCCGTCGTGGCCGCCAGCAGCGAAGCACAGAACTCCGGCTCCCCCGTCGCCCTGGTCAGCGGTGGCGCCTCCGGCATCGGAGCGGCCGCCGCGGCCGCGCTGACCGCCCGGGGCGTGCGCGTCGCCGCCCTGGACCTGAAGCCCGAGGAGGTCACCGGACCGGCCCTCGGCATCGCCTGCGACGTGACCGACGACGCCTCGGTGCGCCGCGCCGTCGCCGAGGCCGCCGAGCGCTTCGGCCGGATCGACATCGTGGTGAACAACGCGGGCATAGCCGCCCAGGGCACCGTCGCCGACAACGACGACGAGGAGTGGCACCGGGTCATGGACGTCAACGTCGTCGGCATGGTGCGTCTGGCCCGGGCCGCGCTGCCGCACCTGCGCCGCTCCCCCGTCGCCGCGATCGTCAACACCTGCTCGATCTTCGGCTGGACCGGGGTGGTCAACCGCGCCCTCTACTCCGCTTCCAAGGGCGCCGTGCAGGGCCTGACCCTGGCGATGGCCGCCGACCACGTGCGCGAGGGCATCCGGGTCAACGCGGTCGCCCCCGGCGCCGTGGACACCCCGTGGATCCAGCGGGTGCTGGCGCTCACCCCGGACCCGGCGGCGGCCCGCGAGACGCTGAACGAGCGCCACCCGCTGGGCCGGCTGGCCCGTCCGCAGGAGGTCGGCGAGGCGATCGCCTACCTGGCCCTGGACGCCACCGGAACGGTCGGGACGATTCTCTCCGTCGACGGCGGCATCCACGCACTGCGGCTCTGACGCTCCGTCCGGCCAGGCCGGCCGGCCCGCAGGGCTTCACCCTGACACCAATGGAAGGTTCCAGCATCCCATCATGAGTCGCACCCAGCCGCCCGCCGGCACCGCCACCGCTCCGCCGACCGATCCCGCCACCCCGCCGACCGATTCCGACACCCCGTCGGCCGCGAACCAGAAGCTCCCGATGGCGGCGCTGCTCGCGCTGGCCGTCGCGGTGTTCATCACCAGTCTCACCGAGACCCTGCCCGCGGGCCTGCTGCCCGCGATGAGCTCCGGCCTGCACGTCAGCCAGTCGGCCACCGGTCAGACGGTGACCATCTACGCGCTGGGCACCGTGCTGACCACCATCCCGCTGGCCACCGCCACCGCCGGGTGGCGGCGCAAGCGGCTGCTGCTGACGGCGATGGCCGGTTTCGCGGTCGCCAACACCGTGACCGCCCTCTCCAGCGACTACGCGCTCACCCTGGTCGCCCGGTTCGTCGCCGGCGTGGCCGCCGGCCTGGCCTGGGCGCTGCTGGCCGGGTACGCCCGCCGGATGGTCGCGCCCGCGCTGGAGGGCCGGGCGATCGCCGTCGCGATGGCCGGTATCCCGGTCGCGCTCTCCGTCGGCGTGCCCGCCGGCACCTTCATCGGCCAGGTGGCCTCCTGGCGGACCGCCTTCTACACGATGACCGGCCTGACCGTGCTGTTGCTCGTCTGGATCGCCACCGTGGTACCGGACTACCCCGGGCAGACGGCCGGCGGCAAGATCCCGGTGCGCAGCACCCTGAAGGTGCCCGGCGTGACGCCGGTGCTCTTCGTGATGCTGGTCTTCGTGCTGGCGCACACCCTCCTGTACGCGTACGTCGCGACCTTCCTGGACCACGTCGGGATGGGCGACCGGACCGACGCGGTGCTGCTGGTCTTCGGAGTGGCCTGCCTGATCAGCATCTGGCTGGTCGGCGCCTACATCTCGCGCCACCTGCGTACCCTGACGGTCGCGAGCACCCTGCTGGTCGGGGCCTCGGTCGCGGTGCTGGGCGCGTTCTCGCACACCCACCTGCTGGTCTACGTCGCCGCCGCGCTCTGGGGTCTGGGCTGGGGCGGGGTGCCGACCTTGCTGCAGACGGCCGCCGGGCAGGCGGGCGGCGAGGCCGCGGACGCCGCGCAGGCGATCCTGGTGGTGCTGTGGAACGTGGCGATGGCCGCGGGCGGCATCGCGGGCGGCCTGCTGCTGGGGCCGGCCGGGGTGGGCTCGTTCCCCTGGATCGTGCTGGCGCTGCTGGTGCCGGTGCTGGCCGTGGTGGTCGTCTCGCGGGCGCACGGGT
The DNA here is from genome assembly GCF_042670125.1 of Kitasatospora sp. NPDC057198. Taxonomy (NCBI): domain Bacteria; kingdom Bacillati; phylum Actinomycetota; class Actinomycetes; order Kitasatosporales; family Streptomycetaceae; genus Kitasatospora; species Kitasatospora sp. NPDC057198. The sequence goes on from NZ_JBHUWH010000021.1 coordinate 36,956, forward strand.
TCCCGGTGCGGCGGGCGGCGGACTGAGCGGACGCTGCCTGCGAGGACGCGGAAGGGCCCCCGCCACACCTTGAGTTCCAGGTGTGGCGGG
>NZ_JBHUWH010000022.1:0-34947 GCF_042670125.1 Kitasatospora sp. NPDC057198
GACCGGGGCGGGACCGGACGCCGTTGTCCGTTCCCGCCCCGGCTGCTCCGTACGGCGGCTCTCCTGCGCCGAGCTCCGCCGTACGCCCCTCCCCTTCGGAGGGGTGCGGTCAGTGAACCGCGCTGCTTCGTGTCAGCGCGAGTCGCTTCCCGCCGTCTCGATGGCGGCGCGGCCCGCTTCCAGGCGCGCCACCGGAATCCGGAAGGGAGAGCAGGATACGTAGTCCAGCCCCACCTCGTGGAAGAAGTGCACCGAGTCGGGGTCGCCGCCGTGCTCGCCGCAGACGCCGAGCTTGAGGTCGGGGCGGGTGGCCCGGCCGGCCTGGGCGGCGTTCTTGACCAGGGCGCCGACGCCGTCGCGGTCGATGGTCTCGAACGGGCTGACCCCGAAGATGCCCTTCTCCAGGTAGGCGGTGAAGAAGGACGCCTCGACGTCGTCGCGGGAGAAGCCCCACACGGTCTGGGTGAGGTCGTTGGTGCCGAAGGAGAAGAAGTCGGCGGCCTCGGCGATCTGACCGGCCGTCACGGCGGCGCGCGGCAGCTCGATCATGGTGCCGAGCTTGATGTCCAGGGTGACGCCGGTGGACGCGGCGACCTCGGCGAGCACCCGCTCGCACTCGTCGCGGACCAGTTCCAGCTCCTGGACGGTGCCGACCAGCGGGATCATCACCTCGGGGCGCGGGTCGCCGCCGGCCAGCTTGCGCTCGGCCGCGGCCTCGGCGATCGCCCGGACCTGCATGCCGAACAGGCCGGGGATGACCAGACCGAGGCGGACGCCGCGCAGGCCGAGCATCGGGTTGGCCTCGTGCAGCCGGTGGACGGCCTGGAGCAGGCGCAGGTCGTTCTCGTTCGGGTCCTTGCGGGCCTCGGCGAGGGCGACACGCACCGACAGTTCGGTGATGTCGGGCAGGAACTCGTGCAGCGGCGGGTCGAGCAGCCGGACCGTCACCGGGAGGCCGTCCATCGACTGGAACAGCTCCAGGAAGTCGCCCTTCTGCAGCGGCAGCAGGCTGGACAGCGCGGTCTCGCGGTCCTTGTCGTTGTCCGCCAGGATCAGGTGCTCGACCTCCTTGCGGCGCTCCTCGCCGAGGAACATGTGCTCGGTGCGGCACAGGCCGATGCCCTGGGCGCCGTACCGGCGGGCGCGGTTCGCGTCCTCGGCGTTGTCGGCGTTGGCGCGCACCGCGAGGCGGCGGCGGCCGTCGGCGTGCGACATCAGCCGGTGCACGGCCTGGACGAGTCCGCCCTGGACGTCGGCGCCGGCGTGGATGGTGCCCTCGAAGTACTCGACCACCGGGGACGGCAGCACCGGGACCTCGCCCAGGTACACCTTGCCGTTGGCGCCGTCGATGGAGACGACGTCGCCCTCGTGGACGACCTGGCCGTCGGCGGTGGTGAACTTGCGGTTCTTGGTGTCGACCTCCAGTTCCTCGGCACCGCAGACACAGGTCTTGCCCATGCCGCGGGCGACCACGGCCGCGTGCGAGGTCTTGCCGCCGCGCGAGGTGAGGATGCCCTCGGCGGCGATCATGCCTTCCAGGTCGTCCGGGTTGGTCTCGCGGCGGACCAGGATGACCTGTTCGCCGGAGCGCGACCACTTCACCGCGGTGTACGAGTCGAAGACCACCTTGCCGACCGCCGCGCCGGGCGAGGCGGCGATGCCGTACGCGACCGGCTTGGTCTCGGAGGTGGGCGCGAAGCGCGGGAACATCAGCTGGGCGAGCTGGCCGCCGGTGACCCGGTGCAGCGCCTCGTCCAGGTCGATCAGGCCCTGGTCGACGAGTTGGACGGCGATCCGGAACGCGGCGGCGGCGGTGCGCTTGCCGACCCGGGTCTGCAGCATCCAGAGCTTGCCGCGCTCGATGGTGAACTCGATGTCGCACAGGTCCCGGTAGTGGTTCTCCAGGGTGTGCATGATGGTCATCAGCTCGTCGTACGACTTCTTGTCGAGCTGCTCCAGGTCGGCCAGCGGCAGGGTGTTGCGGATGCCCGCCACCACGTCCTCGCCCTGGGCGTTCTGCAGGTAGTCGCCGTAGACGCCCTGGGTGCCGGTGGAGGGGTCGCGGGTGAAGGCGACACCGGTGCCCGAGTCCTCGCCGAGGTTGCCGAAGACCATGGTGCAGACGTTGACGGCGGTGCCCAGGTCATTCGGGATGCGCTCCTGCCGGCGGTAGAGGCGGGCCCGGTCGCCGTTCCAGGAGTGGAAGACCGCGTGGATCGCCAGGTCCAGCTGCTCGCGCGGGTCCTGCGGGAAGTCCCGGCCGGTCTCCCGGCGCACGATCGCCTTGAAGGTCCCGACCAGCGCCTCCAGGTCCGCGGCGGTGAGGTCCAGGTCGTTGGCGGTGCCCTTGGCGTGCTTGGCCTCCTCCAGCGCCTCCTCGAAGAGCTCGCCGTCGACGCCCAGCACGGTCTTGCCGAACATCTGGACCAGGCGGCGGTAGGAGTCCCAGGCGAAGCGCTCGTTGCCGGACTGGGCGGCGAGCCCGGTCACCGAGGCGTCGGAGAGGCCGATGTTCAGGACGGTGTCCATCATTCCGGGCATCGAGAACTTGGCGCCGGAACGCACCGAGACCAGCAGCGGGTCGTCGGCCTGGCCGAGCCGCTTGCCCATCTGCTCCTCGAGGGCGACCAGGTGGCCGGTGATCTCCTCGTTCAGCGAGCCCGGCTCGGTCCCGGTCTCCAGGAAGACCTTGCAGGCGTCGGTGGTGATGGTGAACCCCGGAGGGACGGGGAGGCCCAGGTTGGTCATCTCGGCGAGGTTCGCACCCTTCCCGCCGAGAAGATCCTTGAGGTCCTTGTTTCCTTCGGTGAAGGAGTAAACAAACTTCTGCTGCGCCGCCACGGGTCGTTCTCCTCGCACACGGTTGCCCTGACGCCGGAGAACATACCCATTTCGAAGGCCGTCTAGGGGAGCGAATAGCTCGTACGAGCTGCCAAGCAGGCGATTGGCCAACAGATCTAATGCCCGGACGAGCGTTTGCCTGCGTTGCTGAAATCGTCCGGATGACGCTTGTAAGACTTCAAGAAGTGAACGCATCGCCACATGCAGCTCACGCGAACCGGACACACCGTGACGACATCCGCTCCACCACGTTTCCCCGGCTTGATTTCCTGCAGCCAGCTGCGGCGATCCGCCGGAGGCCCGTTCGGGAAGCGATCCGGACTTGTACACCTTGGCGAAGTCCGCTGACCGACTGTCACTCGCCACGATATGTGGCCAGCGTCACGGGCGCATCTCAGCCGTCGAGCCGAGTCGGCCTACGCCGAGTGTCGCTTTCTGTTGATAATCCCATCGCTCTGTGTTGCTCGAATGCGCCTCCAAGGAGCCCTACTGTCCAGCTTGGACAATCCGGCCGGGACGCCACGGCCAGGCTCGGCTCGAGGCCGAACCTGCCGTGTCGTACAGATCATCCGCCAGAAGTGTCCGATTCGGCGTCTTCGGCGAGCTTGGCGCACTCGTACGGATCGTCCAACCAGCCCTCGGGCAGGACCACCCGGTTGTTGCCGCTGGTCCGGCCGCGCGGACCGTCCGCACCGATCGGCCAGCTCTGCTCCTGGTCGACCAGGGCCAGCGTCTCGGCCAGCTCGGCCAGAGAACTGGAACCGGCGAGCTTCACCCTCAGCTCGGAGCCGACCGAGAAGCCCTTGGTGTACCACGCGACGTGCTTGCGGAAGTCGATGACACCGCGGGCCTCGTCGCCGAGCCACTCCCCGAGCAGCTGGGCGTGCCGCACCATGGCGCGGGCCACGTACGCGAAGGTGGGGCGGGCGTAGTCGACGTCGCCCTCGAAGATCGACACCAGGTCCTTGAACAGCCAGGGCCGGCCCAGGCAGCCCCGGCCGACGACCACGCCGTCGCACCCGGTCTCGCGCATCATCCGCACCGCGTCGTCGGCGGACCAGATGTCTCCGTTGCCGAGCACCGGGATGCCGGCCGGGACGGACTCGCGGAGCCGGGCGATCGCCGACCAGTCCGCGGTGCCGCCGTAGTGCTGGGCAGCGGTGCGGCCGTGCAGGGCGATGGCGGAGACGCCCTCCTCGGCACCGATCCGGCCGGCGTCGAGATAGGTGAGGTGGTCGTCGTCGATGCCCTTGCGCATCTTCATCGTGACCGGCAGGTCGCCCGCGTTGGCGACCGCCTGGCGCAGGATGTCGCGCAGCAGGTTGCGCTTGTACGGCAGCGCGGAACCGCCGCCCTTGCGGGTCACCTTGGGGACGGGGCAGCCGAAGTTGAGGTCGATGTGGTCGGCGAGCCCTTCCTCGGAGATCATCCGCGCCGCCCTGCCGACGGTCTCCGGGTCCACCCCGTACAACTGGATCGAGCGCGGCTTCTCGCTCGGGTCGAACTTGATCAGCTGCATGGTCTTCGCGTTGCGCTCGACCAGGGCACGGGTGGTGATCATCTCGGAGACGTACAGGCCCCGACCGCCGCTCTGCTCCCGGCAGAGGGTCCGGAAGGGGGCGTTGGTGATGCCGGCCATCGGGGCCAGCACCACCGGCGGCCAGACCTGCATCGGCCCGATGTTCAGCGGGGCGAACTCCGGTGCGCCGGGAGCTGCCGGGGTGGCCTGGGCGGTGTCGGGCGTGATGGTCATACGCGGCGGATCCTCATACGGGTAGGGCCCCAACGGCGGGCTTCCGGACTCTCCATTCTCTCCCACCCGCCGGACGGCCCCGTCCGAGGCCGGGAGCTGCTCGGGGCCGGGCCCCCGAGGGCCGGTGTCGTCGGGGAGCGGTGTCGTCGAGGAGTGGTGTCGTCGAGGAGTGGTGTCGTCGGGGACGGCACCACTTGCTCGGGGGAACTCTGCTGCGGGGAGCGCTGCTCGGGGGTGGGGTCGCCGCCCGGTGGGCAGTTCGGGGCGGTCAGGGTTCTCCGGCCCGGTCGATGGTGACGCTGCCGGAGGCAGAGGTGACATCGATCAGCCTCGGCGAGTCGACGTCCTGGAGGGACTGGTCGATCTTCTGGCCGCCGCCGTCGCTGTTGAGGTCGATCCGGTACCGGTTGTGGTCGTCGGGCAGTTGCAGGACGAGGTTCCCGGAGGCGAGGCGGGCGGTGACCCCGTCCGGTGGCCGGGCGTACCGCAGGGTGATCGTTCCGGAGGAGGCGGACAGCTGGGCCTTGGACGCGCCCAGCCCCGTGCCGATGATCTGCCCGGAGCCGCTCTTGGCCCGGATCGGACCGCTGACCTCGACCAGCTCGACCTGCCCGCTGCCGGTCTCCGCCGAGACGCTGCCGGCCAGGCCCACGAGCTCCGTCCGCCCGGAGCCGTTGCGCGCGTGGACGGTGGTCGACGGCGGCACCTGTATGTCCAGGGCGACCGGACACCCGGACAGGAGCCGGACCTCCGGGCAGCCGACGGAGAGCGTCATCGTGCCCGCGTCGACCCGTGCGGCAACCTTGGGCTTCCGCACGGCCCAGCCGATCCGCTCGGACACCACCACCCGGTCGGTACCGCCGGAGCGGACGGTGACCTGGGCGGGGCCGGAGTCGATGTCGAGCTGCCCGATCACCTCGAAGTACGTCCGCTCCCGGACGGCCTCCTGCTGGACGAGCAGCACCCCCGTGGCGGCGGCGCCCGCCAGGACCGCGCAGAGCAGGGCCAGCACGCCGACGACCCGCCAGGCCCTGCGCTCGCCGGGACCTGGTACGACGGGCGGGCCCGGGACCGGGACCGGCAGCCAGCGGGAGAGCCGGCCCGGGGCGGGAGCGGCCCGGGGCTCGGGCGGTGCGGTTCGCGTCACTGGCTGACCTCCAGGAAGCGCAGCACCGCGAGCACCCGCCGGTGGGTTTCCTCCGCGGGCGGCAGGTCGAGCTTGGTGAGGATGGAGTTGATGTGCTTGGAGACGGCGCTGTCGCTGACGACCAGGGATTCGGCGATCGCGGTGTTCGAACGCCCTTCGGCCATCAGCGCCAGGACGTCCCGCTCGCGGGGCGTCAGCCGGTGCAGCGGATCGCTGTCGCGGCGCAGCAGCAGTTGGGCGACCACCTCGGGGTCGAGGGCGGTACCGCCCTGGGCGACCCGGTGCAGCGCCTCCACGAACTCGTCCACGTTGGCGACCCGCTGCTTGAGCAGGTAGCCGACGCCGCTGGTGTTCTTGGCCAGCAAGTCCGCGGCGTAGCGCTCCTCGACGAACTGGGAGAGCAGGACGACCGCGGTGCCGGGCCACTGCCGCCGGATCATCAGTGCGGCCCGGACGCCCTCGTCGGTGAAGCCCGGAGGCATCCGGACGTCCGCGACGACGATCTGCGGGCGGTGCTCCTCCACGGCGGCGAGCAGCGCCTCGGCGTCCCCCACCGCGGCGGCGACCTCGTAGCCCTCGCTCTCCAGCACCTTGACGATGCCGATCCTCAGCAGGACCGAGTCCTCGGCGATCACAGCTCGCACGGCAGCTCCATGGTGATGGTGGTCGGGCCCCCGCGGGGGCTGGTGATGGTGAACGATCCGTCGACCGAGGCGGCGCGTTTGCGCAGGCCGGTGAGGCCGGTGCCCCGGCCTGCGTCCGCCCCGCCGACGCCGTCGTCGGTGATGGTGATGCGCAGCCGGTCGGCCGACTGCCGCAGGGCGAGGTCGACCCGGGAGGCCCGGGAGTGCTTGGCGGCGTTGGCCAGTGCTTCGGAGACCGTGAAGTAGGCGACCGCCTCCACGGTGGGGGCTATCCGGCCCGGGAGGTCGACCGTGAGGTGCACGGGGACGGGGCTGCGGGCGGCGATGCCGGAGAGCGCCGCGTCGAGCCCCCGGTCCTCCAGGACCGCCGGGTGCAGGCCGCGGACCAGGTCGTGGAGCTCCCTGACCGCGGCCTGGGCCTCCTCGTGCGCGGCGGCGATGACCTCCATGGCTTCGGGAGGGAGGTGCTTGAGGGTGCGTCGGGCGAGGCCCAGGTTCATCGCGAGCGAGACCAGGCGTTGCTGCGCGCCGTCGTGCAAGTCCCTTTCGATGCGGCGGCGTTCGGCGTCGGCCGCGTCCACCACGTCCACCCGGCTCCGGGCCAGGTGCTCGACGCGGCGCTCCAGCACCTCCGCCCGGTTGGGGCCGAGCAGGGCGCGGACCGTCCACAGGTCGACGGCGGCGCACAGCGCGGCGAGCCAGGGGGTGGCGACCAGCAGGAGCAGGCCGCCGAGCGTGGCGAAGGCGCCCTCGACGGCCCAGCCAGGTCCGGCGCGCAGGGGGTTGTCCGGTGGCAGCAGCCGCACCCAGCCGAAGAAACCGAGCAGGACGGCCGATGCCCCCCAGAGGGCGAGCACCAGGCCGGCGCACAGGGCCTGCACCGGAGCGACCAGCAGATGGTGGACCGCCTGGCGCCACGTCAGCCCCGCGCGGAGCCTGACCAGCCACGCCGCCTCCGGCGGGACCCGGCTCGGGACCTCCACCCCGTGCAGGGCGCGGACCCGGCCGCGCTGGGCGGTGGTCAGCAGGTCGAGCAGGGCCACCGCCAGGAGCAGGCACAGCGGCAGGACGTCGATCGGGGCGCTGAGGACGATCACGGTGGGCAGGCCGAACGGGAGACCCGCGGCCAGGAACAGCGAGTCCCGTCGAGCGCTCGCGGACCACGGCGTGCGGGTGGCCAGGACGGCACGGACCGCGGCTCCCCGAGCCGCCCGGTGCGGTGGCGCATCGATCTTCGACTGGAACATGCGGATCAGCGTAGGGTCCGCCCGATTCCGGCATCCATGGCGCAGGCCTCCGTCTTTATGGTGTAGCCAGCTACACCATAAAGACGGAACCGCACGCTACCGACAAGGTCCTCGCGTCGAAGGATTCTTGACGGCATGACGAACACGAACCTCTTCCGCTGCGGCCGCACCCCTTTCTCCTCCGGCCGGGCAACGGCCCCCGGCTTTCCCTACCCCTCCTCCGAACTCCACGACGGATCCGGGGAGTCGGGGCTGATCTCCGCGGTCGGCCCCTGGGTGGCCCGGCTGCGCGCGGGCCGCCGACCGGCCATGGAGGTCTACGAGCACGGCGAACTGCTCGACGTCGTGGTCGCCTCCTCGCTCGGTTCCTCCGGGTTGCGCGGGGCACGGCGCAGCCCGGCCGGCGGTCCGGAGGAGGGATCGGTCTCGTGTGCGTGGGGCCGACTGCCACCCTGCGGAACGGCCCCGCCGGTGCGCTTCCTCACCGGCGGCCTGCGGCGGCGGACCACGGGGCCCGTCGCCGTACGGACCGCGGGCCGGTTCTGGTTCGGTTCGGCCGCCGGCGAGTTCCACTGGGCCCGGCTGTCGACGGCGGCCGGCTGCGTCTGCGCGGACGGCCCGGTGCGGGGGAGGACGGCATGACCGCGGCCGTCTGCGTGCCCGCTTCGCCCGGTGCCGGCGGGGTCGTCCGGGCGGGGCGGCCCTCAGCTGTGGGCCGCCGGGTCGGGCGGCTGCGGGCCGAGGTGCTGTTCCTGGGGTGCGGGGTGCTCCTGCTGCCCTGGGCCGCACTGCTCGCCGCGCTCCCCGGCGGACGCCCCTGGGCCGTGCTCGACCTGGGCGAGGCGGCGGCCCTGTGCACGGCCGCCGCACGCCTGCGGCGGGGCCTGAGCCCGTTCTGGCCCGCTGTTCTGGCCGGTCTCCTGCTGCTCACGGATGCCGGGTGCGACGTGGCGTCGGCTTCCGGCGGAGGTGAACTGCTGACCGCCCTGCTGATGGCGGCGTGCGCGGAGCTGCCGTTGGCCGCGAAGTGCTGGTCCACGGCGTTCCGGCGGGGCGTCGCTCCGGCGCCGGCGGCCGGTCGTCGGCCCGCCCGGTCGCTCCGGAAGCGCGCCACCACCTCGACTCCGGTGGGCGAACGACCCGCCGGGTTCCTCACGGAAGGAGTGCCAGTGCGCAACGCCCACCTGACGGCACGGTCCGCTCCGGGCACCGCGCCCGGGTGTCCGAGCAGCCGGGTGCACACCCGGATGTCCGACCGGTTGCGGGCCGCCGGGGCCGGGCCGCCCGGCCTTGCCCGGACCGGCTGCGCCGGGCACCTCGAACAGACCGTCCCGTCCCTGGCTGAAAGGAGTTGTCCGGCCCTGCGGTGATCCGGCGAGCACCGCCGTCGATCCGATCGTCTCCCTTCTCCCGCTCCTCTCTCAGCTCTTCCGATCCTTGATTTCTGCACAGTGCGTTTCGCCCAGCCGACCAACGACCGTGCTCCGGCCATCGGCCCCGCCCCAGGGGGTCGCGCTCGCCGGTGCGGCCGTGGTCGGCGGGCGCACTGCCGCGCGTCGCCTGATGCCGAGGAGACAACGGCGCCGACCGGGCAGCGGCAGGCGGCAGGACGCTCCGCGCCTGGGCGGGCAAGCCGCAGGGGCCGCGGGAAAATGGGGAGCCGACGGCCGGGGCCGGTGCGAGGATGGCGGCATGACCACGGACCAGGCCATCCCTCCGCACGAGACGCGCACTCGCGAGCAGTTGACGGCTGCGGTCACGTCCGGGGCGCGCCCGAAGTACCTGCATTTCTGGGGGCACCAGCCGCAGCGGGACGGGCAGGTCGGGCCCGGTGCGCTCAGCCAGTGGTGGCCCTCCCCGTTCACCGTCGACGGGGTCCAGTACCTCACCGCAGAGCACTGGATGATGGCCGGGAAGGCCCGGCTGTTCGGGGACGAGGAGGCCGTCCCGAGGATCCTCCGGGCGCGGACACCCGCCGAGGCGAAGAACCTCGGCCGCCTGGTCCGGGGGTTCGACGAGCGCCGGTGGGTGGAGCACCGTTTCGAACTGGTGGTGGCCGGGAGCACCGCGAAGTTCGGGCAGGACGAGCGGCTCCGCGCGTACCTGCTCCGCACCGGTCGGCGTGTCCTGGTGGAGGCCAGCCCTCTCGACCGGATCTGGGGCATCGGACTGGCGGCCGACGACGAACGGGCGGATTCCCCGGCCCGGTGGCGCGGACTGAACCTCCTCGGTTTCGCGTTGATGGAGGCCCGGGCGCGCCTGGCGGGCTGACCTTCCCATCCCAACTCCCGCTACTGCAAAGTGAGTTACTCGCAATCGGCACAAGCGGGGCAAGCCGGGCGGGTTTTGGCCGAAATCCACGAGTTCCACCGCCCTCCCGCACCACACCGGCCACTCGCGTCCCCATCTCGAAAAGGCTAAGACTTGCTCCCGTAACGTGGCCGCCGTACAGCAACGCCAGGATGGCCACCAGTCGTTGTGTGCGGAGGCCGGTCGGGCGGGCCTCCTTGGAGAGGTCAGGGCGGGGCGCGATGACCATAGGCAGTACGGGGCCGGATTCGGCCGATGTCCAAACGCTCAGAGCGGAGTTGGACGAACTACTGAGAGCGCGCCAGTTCGCCGCGCAGCGCGAGCGCAGGCTCGCCGAGGCCGTCCGGGCCGGCCACGAACCCGACCACGCGCCCGCGTACGGCCGTCCGCCCCGGCAGCCCGACCCCGAACTGATGCGGCAGCTAGCCCAGGCCCAGCACCTCCGCAAAGGGCTCGGCGCACGCTGCCTGGAACTGAGTGACCGCCTCCTGGCCGCCGAGGACCGGCAGTTGGCGGGCCAACTGGCCGGCGGAGCCCCTCCCGTGCCCGCCGGTGCCGCGAACGACGCCCCCGGGAAACCTGCCGAAGGACTCCGGACCCGTCCCCCGGCCGGGTCGACCGCTCCCCCGGCACCCCCGCAACGGACGTTCCCGACCGGGGCCCGCTTCGGTACAGGGCACCGGCCCGAGACCGCCGGCGATCCGGGCGGCGCACCCGACGACACCACCGGTACCGCGCCGACCGCTGCCGCCCCGCCACTGCGCGGCGCCCGCTTCAGGATCGGCCGCCCCCTCCGCTCCGCCCGGAAGGACGACGGTCGCGCGACCTCCTCCGCCGTCCCGCCCGGCACCCGCGACCATGAAGCGACCGACCGCCCGAACAGGCCGAATAGCACGGCGGAGGGGCCCGCCGGCACCTCATGGGCCAGAACGCCCGCTCCGGAGAAGAGCTCCGGCGACCTCAAGGCACACAGCGCCGCCTCCGCCCGCACTGGGCGCCCCCGCGCCGGACGGGACAACAGCACAGCCCTTCGCCCGGGTGCGGGAGTCGACGCGGGCCACGGCTCCCCCACCGGCAACCGCAGCACCGGGCCCGAGAGTTCCAGGGGCACGGGAAACACGGGGAGCACCGGAAACACGGGGGGCGACACCGCAACGCCCCCGACGACGAGAGGGCCCCGGCACCGGACGAACGCCGAACTGATCGCCCTCGTCCAGCGGATCACCGACCTGCACCGGCGGGGTGCGGTGCACGAGTCCGCGGCCGCCGTGGGCCGGGCGGCACTGGTGACCGGCCCGGCCGACCTGGTCGAACTGGCCGCGCTGCTGCGCAAGGAGGGGCCGACCGGTTCCTCCGCCTACCTGGCCAGGTCCGTGGCTCTCGGCCCCCCGGAGCATTCGGCGGCCACGCTGGCGGAACTGCGCCGCGAGGGACTGGTGGAGGAAGCGGCAGACCTGTTCCACGCCCTGTGGTCGGTGGACGCGCAGGCCCTCCCCGCCCTGCTAGCGGCCCTGGAGCGGTCGGGGCAGTCGGCCGACGGACAGACCCTGCTCTGGGAGCGGGCCTCCGCACCTGCCAGTGAACTCTCCGAGCTGGCACGGCACTTGCGGGAATCGGGGCGCTCCGGCGACGCCCGCCACCTGCTGCGCCAGGCTGCGGGCCGACCGATCGGGGAGGTCGCCGCGATCGCCGCGGCACTGGGCGAGGAGTCCGCCACCGAGCTGATCGGCGAACTGGTGCGGATGCGTTCGGCGAGCGACGTCGGCCGGTTCGCGGCCGCGGTGCGGGATTCGGCGGAGCTGTACAACACGCTGCTGTTCGCCGTGGACGGCCTGGAGGAGGGCCGGGCCCGCAGCGCGTTCGCGGCACTGCGCACCGCGGGGCTGCCGACCGAACCGGTTCCCCGGCCCAAGTCGAAGTCCCGCCAGCGTCGCTGAGCGGGCTTCCGCACCAGCGGTCGAACGCGGTCCGGCCGGCGGTCCCCCGATCGGGGCCCACCGGCCGGACGAAGAACTGCGGCGCCGCTGCCCGGGTTGTCCGGTGTCAGCAGCCGATCAGGCGGGCGGCCAGGTAGGACTTCACCTGGTCGAGCGACACCCGCTCCTGCGCCATGGTGTCACGCTCGCGAACGGTCACCGCGTTGTCCTCGAGGGTGTCGAAGTCGACGGTGACGCAGAACGGCGTGCCGATCTCGTCCTGGCGGCGGTAGCGCTTGCCGATCGCGCCGGCGTCGTCGAACTCCACGTTCCAGGCGGAGCGCAGGTCGGCGGCGAGGCCGCGGGCCTTCGGCGAGAGGTCGGCGTTGCGGGACAGCGGAAGCACCGCGACCTTGACCGGGGCGAGCCGGGGGTCGAGCCGCATGCCGACGCGCTTCTCCATGACGCCCTTGGCGTTCGGCGCCTCGTCCTCGAAGTAGGCGTCGAGCAGGAAGGCCAGCATGGCGCGGTTGAGGCCGGCCGCGGGCTCGATCACGTACGGGAAGTAGCGCTCGTTCGCGTCCTGGTCGAAGTACTTGAGGTCCTGGCCGGAGTGCTCGCTGTGCACCGTCAGGTCGTAGTCGGTGCGGTTGGCCACGCCCTCCAGTTCGGAGAACTCGCTGCCGCCGAAGTTGAAGCGGTACTCGATGTCCACCGTGCGCTTGGCGTAGTGGGACAGCTTCTCCTTGGGGTGCTCGAAGAAGCGCATGTTCTCGGTGCGCAGGCCGAGGTCGACGTACCAGTTCCAGCGCTGTTCGAGCCAGTACTCGTGCCAGGTCTCGTCCTCGCCCGGCTTGACGAAGAACTCCATCTCCATCTGCTCGAACTCGCGGGTGCGGAAGATGAAGTTGCCGGGGGTGATCTCGTTGCGGAAGCTCTTGCCCACCTGGGCGATGCCGAACGGCGGCTTCTTCCGCGCGGTGTTCTGGACGGCCCGGAAGTTGGTGAAGATGCCCTGCGCCGTCTCGGGGCGCAGGTAGGCCAGGCCGGAGGCGTCCTCGGTGACACCGAGGTGCGTCTTCAGCATGCCCGAGAACTCCTTGGGCTCCGTGAAGGCGCCCTTGTTGCCGCAGTTCGGGCAGTTGAGGTCGGCGAGGCCGTTGGCGGGCAGCTTGCCGTGCTTGGCCTCGTACGCCTCTTCCAGGTGGTCGGCGCGGAAGCGCTTGTGACAGGAGAGGCACTCGGTCAGCGGGTCGTTGAAGGTCGCGACGTGGCCGGACGCCTCCCAGACCTCGCGGGCCAGGATCACCGAGGAGTCGATACCGACGACGTCCTCCCGAGCGGTGACCATCGCGCGCCACCACTGGCGCTTGATGTTCTCCTTGAGCTCGACTCCCAGCGGACCGTAGTCCCAGGCGGCGCGGGTACCGCCGTAGATCTCGCTGCAGGGGTAGACGAAGCCACGGCGCTTGCTCAGGCTGACGATCGTGTCGATCTTGTCGGCGGCCACAGTGCTCTCTTCAGTACGACGGCACGGTCAGGGCGCGGCTGGTTGCGCGCGCCCGAATAACTCAGGGTACCGGGGATGCAGGGGCGGGGTTCAACTCGATAGTGGCACGGGCGGGCCGCCCACTGGCTGTACCGGGAGTGAACAGAGGTGCGTTCTCCGGCGTGTTGGAGACCGGTCGGCGGAGCCGCGGACCCGCACGGCACGGGCACCGGAAGGGGCCGCCGGAAGGAACCGCCGGAACGGGCCGGCGGAGCGGGCGCCCGGCGCCGGTACGCGACCGCCCCACCCAATGCAAGTTGACAATCATTTCCAGATAAGATGAGAATGGTTGTCATGAGGATTCGCCGCCCGCTCCCCCTGATAGCACTCGCCACCACCGCCGTTGCCGGATCGCTGCTGCTCTCCGGATGCGGCGGTGTCAGCAGCGCGGCGGGGAAGGACGGCGGCCGACTGAACGTGGTGGCCTCCTTCTACCCGATGGAGTACCTGACCCGGCAGATAGGCGGGGAGCACGTCGAGGTCACCGACCTGACCGCCCCCGGAGTGGAACCGCACGACCTGGAGCTGACGGCCAAGCAGGTCGCGGCCGTCGAACGGGCCGACGCGGTGGTCTACTTGAAGGGCCTGCAGCCCACGGTGGACAAGGCCGTCACGCAGTCCCACGTCAAGCACGCGGTGGACGCCACCGCCGTCTCCCCGCTGGTGGACCACCACCTCGACGAGGGCGGGGAGGACGAGGGGGACGGGACCGAGGCGCACGACGGCGAGCACGGGCACGAGCACGACGGCCCGGCCGGAGACCCGCACATCTGGCTGGACCCGACCCGGTACGCAGCGGTGGCCCGCGCCGTGGGAGCCGAACTGGCGGAGGTCGACCCCTCGAACGCCGCCGACTACCGGCGCAACACCGACGACCTGGTGGCCCGGCTGACCACCCTGGACCAGGAGTTCAAGGACGGCCTGGCGAACACCGGCACCCGGACCTTCGTCACCAGCCACGCCGCGTTCGGCTACCTCGCCGACCACTACGGACTGGAGCAGGTCGCGATCAACGGGGTCGACCCGGAGGCCGAGCCCACCCCGTCCCGGATGGCCGCGATCCAGCGCGCGGCCAAGGAGAACGGTGTGACCACCGTCTTCTTCGAAGCCCTGGTCAGCCCCAAGCTGGCCGAGACCGTGGCCGCCGACCTGGGGCTCAAGACCGCCGTGCTCGACCCCCTCGAGGGGATCAAGGAGCCGGACCGGGACGACTACTTCTCCGTCATGCGGCAGAACCTGGCCAACCTGCGGGCCGCGCTCGGCGCCCGCTGAACCCCACGAGCCGACCCAGCCCGTGAGCGGGCGGACCGCCGCGCCACCGGGCGGACACCTGAACGAGCGGCGAGAGCAGAGCGAGGAACCACCATGAGTGCTGTCATTGCCCCGGCAGACTCCGACCGGCCCCGTCCGTCCTCCCCCGAGGACGCCGGGCCGGCGGTCGTCGGCCTCCGGGGCGCGGTCGCCACCGTCGGGGGGCGGCCGGTGCTCCGCGGCGTCGACCTGACCGTCCGGCCCGGTGAAGTGGTCGCCCTGCTGGGCGCCAACGGATCCGGGAAGTCCACCACCGTGAAGAGCGTGATCGGCTCGGTGCCGCTCGACCGGGGCAGCCTGGAGCTGTTCGGACGGCCCTACCGCAAGTTCCGGGACTGGCACCGGATCGGCTACGTGCCGCAGCGCACCACCGCGGCCGGCGGGGTGCCGGCCACCGTGCGCGAGGTGGTCTCCACCGGGCGGCTGCCGCAGCACCGGCTGCTGCCGTTCCGCCGCAAGGACCGGGCCGCGGTGGACCGGGCGCTGACCGCCGTCGGCATGCTGGACCGGGCCGGCGACGGCGTGGCCCACCTGTCCGGCGGGCAGCACCAGCGGGTGCTGATCGCCCGCGCCCTGGTCGGCGCCCCCGACCTGCTGATCATGGACGAGCCGATGGCCGGGGTCGACGTGGACAGCCAGCAGGTGCTCGCCGACATCCTCCGCGCCGAGGTCGACCGCGGCTGCGCCGTCCTGCTGGTGCTGCACGAACTCGGGCCGCTCGAACCGCTGATCGACCGGGCCGTGGTGCTCCGCGACGGCTGCGTGGCGCACGACGGGCCACCGCCCCGGGGCGTCGGCCAGCACGCGCTGCCCGGCCACGACCACGTCCACCCGCACGCCGACGACCACCACCGCACCACCCAGGGGCTACTGGCATGATCGAGATGTTCCAACCCGACTTCATGCAGCGGGCGTTCCTCGCCGCCGTCCTGGTCGGCGTCACCGCGCCCTCGATCGGCATCTACCTGGTGCAGCGCCGGCAGGCACTGATGGGCGACGGCATCGGGCACGTCGCGCTGACCGGCGTCGGCCTCGGCTTCCTGTTCCAGGCCAACCCGATGTGGACGGCGGTGCTGGTCTGCGTGCTCGGCGCCGTCGTGATGGAGCTGGTCCGGGCCCGCGGCAACCAGCGCGGCGACATCGCGCTGGCGATGCTCTTCTACGGCGGCATGGCCGGTGGCAAGCTGCTGGTCTCGATGAGCAGCCAGTCCGGCGCGGGCAGCCTGGAGAGCTACCTGTGGGGCTCCATCCTGTTCGTCTCCCCCAGCGACCTGGCGGTGATCGGCCTGCTCGCCGCGGTGGTCCTCGCGGTGACCGTCGGCCTGCGGCGCCAACTGTTCGCGGTCTGCCAGGACGAGGAGTTCGCCCGGGTGACCGGCCTGCCGGTGCGGGTGCTGAACCTGCTGCTCGCGGTGATGGCCGCGGTCACCGTGACCGTCGCCATGCGGGTGGTCGGCCTGCTGCTGGTGAGCGCGCTGATGGTGGTCCCGGTGGCGGCCGCCCAGCAGCTGACCCGCTCCTTCGCGGCCACCCAGGCCACCGCGATCGGCGTGGGCGTGGTGACGGCGCTGTTCGGCGTCGGCACCTCCTACCAGGCCGACCTGCCGTCCGGCCCGACCATCGTATTCCTGGCCATCCTCACCTTCGCCCTGTTCAGCGCGATCGCCGCACCGCTGGCCAGGCGGCGCCACCGGGCGTCCGCCGAGCACGGTCCGGCGGTGTGCGACGTGGCCCTGCCCGGCGCCACCGGGAACTCCCCCGGCGACCCGGGAACCGCGGAGGGCCGGATCGCGGTCCTGGAGGGAACGGAGCCGGTCCGGGCCCCGGCAGGGACGACGGTCGATGCACCGCCGTCGGGGGAGTCGCTGTCAAGTCGGGGGCTGGCACAATGATGTGCGAAACCACCCGATCAGCAGGAGGACCCACGGTGACCACCGCAGGCCCGTCGCCGCGCGCGCGATCGACTCGGCAGCGCACCGCCGTCTCGGCGGTCCTGGACGAGATTGAGGACTTCCGCAGCGCGCAGGAACTGCACGACATGCTCAAGCACCGGGGCGACTCGGTGGGTCTGACCACCGTCTACCGCACCCTGCAGTCCCTCGCCGAGGCGGGCGAGGTGGACGTGCTGCGCACCGCCGAGGGCGAGGCCGTCTACCGGCGGTGCAGCAGCGGGCACCACCACCACCTGGTGTGCCGGCACTGCGGAGCGACCGTGGAGGTCGAGGGCCCCGCGGTCGAACGCTGGGCCAACGCGGTCGCCGCCGAACACGGCTTCAGCGACATCGCGCACACCCTGGAGATCTTCGGCACCTGCGGCGAGTGCGCCGCCAAGCAGTCGGAGCAGTGACCGCCCGGGGCCGGGCGGCAGCCACCGCCCGGCCCGGCAGCAGCGAGGGCCCGGCAGCAGCGAGGGCCCGGCAACGGCGAGGGCCCGGATCGGAGCAGTCCGATCCGGGCCCTCGGCCGTACCCGCACCCCGCGGGCACGCGGTCAGCGCTGCGGCGGGAGCCCGGCGTCGACCTCGTTGGGGAGCGCGCCGCCGAAGCGGCGGTCGCGGCGGGCGTACTGCTCGCAGGCGCGCCACAGGTCACGGCGGTCGAAGTCCGGCCACAGCACGTCCTGGAAGACCAGCTCGGCGTAGGCGGACTGCCAGGCGAGGAAGTTGGAGGTGCGCTGCTCGCCGCTGGGGCGCAGGAACAGGTCGACGTCCGGCATGTCCGGGTAGTACAGGTACTTGGCGAACAGCTTCTCGTTGACCTTCTCCGGGTTGAGCTTCCCGGCGGCGACGTCACGGGCGATCGCCAGCGCGGCATCGGCGATCTCGGCCCGGCCGCCGTAGTTGAGGCAGAAGTACAGCGTCATCGCGTCGTTGTTCTTGGTCTGCTCCTGGGCGACCTGGAGCTCCTGGACCACGCTCTTCCACATCCGCGGCATCCGGCCGGCCCAGCGGATCCGGATGCCCATGGCGTCCATCTCGTCACGGCGGCGGCGGATCACGTCCCGGTTGAAGTTCATCAGGAACTTCACCTCGTCCGGGGAGCGCTTCCAGTTCTCGGTGGAGAACGCGTACAGCGAGAGGTTCTTCACCCCGACCTCCAGGCAGCCGCGCAGCACGTCGAGGACGACGCCCTCGCCGACCCGGTGGCCCTCGGTGCGGGGCAGGCCGCGCTCCTTGGCCCAGCGGCCGTTGCCGTCCATGACCACCGCGACGTGGTTGGGGACCAGCTCGCCCGGGATCTTCGGCGGCACGGCGCCGCTCGGGTGCGGGGCCGGAGCCTCGTACGTCCGCTTGCTGCCGAACAGCCGTCGCGCGACCATGCTCATTTCTCCACGTATCTCATCGAGCGGATGCCCCGCTCCAGGTGCCACTGCAGGTAGGCGGCCACCAGCCCGCTGCCCTCGCGCCAGTACCGCGGCTCGCAGCCGTCGGCGGTCTGCCAGTCTCCAGAGAGCAGCGCGCCGAGCAGTACCAGTGTCTCAGGGGAGGGTACGGCACTTCCGGGCACCCGGCAGTCGCCGCACAGCACGCCTCCGGCCTGGAGCGAGAAGAAGCGGTTGGGGCCGGGCAGGCCGCAGCGGGCGCAGTCGGTGAAGCTCGCGCCGTAGCCGTTGACGGCGAGCGAGCGCAGCAGGAACGCGTCCAGCACCAGGTGCGACTGGTGGGTGCCGGCGGCCAGCGTGCGCAGGGCGCCGACCAGCAGCAGGTACTGCTGGACGGCCGGCTGGCCCTCGTTCTCGGCGAAGCGCTCGGCGGTCTCCAGCATCGCGGTGCCCGCCGTGTAGCGGGCGTAGTCGTCGACGATCCGGGCGCCGTAGGGGGCGATGGTCTCCACCTGGGTGCACAACGGCAGGGTCCGGCCGACCAGTTCGCTGCCGCGACTGAAGAACTGGATGTCGACGTGCGAGAACGGTTCGAGGCGCGCGCCGAACTTCGACTTCGTCCGGCGCACCCCCCGGGCCACCGCCCGCACCTGACCGTGCTGGCGGGTCAGGAAGGTGATGATCCGGTCGGCCTCGCCGAGCTTCTGGGTGCGCAGCACGATGCCGTCGTCGCGGAAGAGACTCATGGTGGAACCCATTGTCCCGCACCCTGCCGACAACCCCGCCGACAACCCCGCAGACAGTCCGGCCGGGCGCCTCCGGGGAGGCGGGTGGCGCGCAGCCGTAAACCCGCACCGGGGTTGTGGGGGGTTTCACCCGTGCGGTGCGGGACACGGCGGGCCCGGGAGGGGGGATTTTCGGGCCCGGCTCGTGGGTGGTGCGCAGGAGGGGACGGCAGGGGGGACGGGTCGGATCAGTGCGTGGCCCGGGTGGCCGCCTCCAGCAGTCGGTCGACCTGCTGCTCGGTGAGGCGCAGGCAGCGGCCGACCACGGCGAGCGCGGCCCGCTCCTGCGGGAGGTAGCGGCCGTCGGCGAGGGCGACCACAGCGCCGAGGGTGAGCAGCCGCTCCCGGCCCTGGAGGGCGAGGTGCGGGGCGAGCGGTTCGAGCGCGGCGTGCAGTTCGACGGCGAGCCCGCCGCCCTCGGCGTCCACGTCGATCGGTTCGCCGCCGCCGTGTCCGGAGAGCGCGGCCAGGGCGGCCAGCACCTGGGCCTCACCGCAGTCGTCGAACCCGGCCTCCCTGATCACCGTGCAGGCGGCCTCGCGCCCACCGCGTCCGGCGGTGCCACCGGCCGCGAGCGCGGCCAGGGCGATGGTGTACTGGGCGTCCCGGAGCATCGCGCCGAGCCGGACCGAGGTCAACTGGTCCAGGGCGTCGACCCCGTGGCGGCCGCGGCAGGACGTGCACTGGACGCTGCGGACCACGCCGCCGAGCGGCAGGACCGGCGTCCCGAGCAACCGCAGCCACCGCCGGCCGTGCTGCCGGCGGTAGTTGCGGTCTCCGCCACAGCCCGGGCAGAAGAATTCACCGAGGACATCCGTCCGCCACCGAGGGCGAACACCCCACAACCCTGTCACGGCGCCACTCCCCAGACATGGCAGGCGGCCTGCACATCAATGGGCAGGTCACGCGACCGGACGCCGGAGTCGTCCCACCGACCCCGGTTCCGGTTCGACGATGTTGCCACGGTTACCGGCTCGTGTCAGCACCCTGAACGGGTGCCGGGGGGAAAATTTGTGACCGGGGACACATGTGATCGGCGCCACCACCCGAATGCCCGCGGTGCGGGCCGGATATCTCCTGATGATCCGTCAATGTCCGTGGCGGAAAAGGGCGGAGCGCGGAATCGGGAAGGGCGGCGGACCGGGAACGCGGAGGGGGCCCGCCGATGGCGGGCCCCCCGAGCACACTGTCGGCGTCAGTCGCGCTGCGCCGCCCGGTTGACGGCGCTGACCAGGGCCTTCAGCGAGGCCAGCACGGTGTTGCCGTCGACGCCCACGCCCCACAGCACCTTGTCGCCGACCGCGCACTCGACGTATGCGGCGGCCTGCGCGTCGCCGCCCTCGCTCAGCGCGTGCTCGGCGTAGTCCAGGACGCGGACGTCCACGCCGATCGCGGCCAGCGCGTTGACGAACGCGGAGACCGGGCCGTTGCCGGTGCCGGTCAGGGTGACCGGGGCGCCGTCGACGACGGCCTCGGTGCTCAGTACGTCGCGGCCGTCCTCGGTGGTCAGGCTGCGGGAGCCGCGCAGCGAGATCCGGCCCCACGGGTTGGCCGGGGTCGGCAGGTACTCGTCCTGGAAGACCGCCCAGATGTCGGCGGGGGTGACCTCGCCGCCCTCGGCGTCGGTCTTGGCCTGGATGATCCTGGAGAACTCGATCTGCATCCGGCGCGGCAGGTCCAGCTTGTGGTCGTTCTTCAGCACGTAGGCGATGCCGCCCTTGCCGGACTGCGAGTTGACCCGGATGACCGCCTCGTAGCTGCGGCCGACGTCCTTCGGGTCGATCGGCAGGTAGGGCACGCCCCAGGTGTACTCGGAGACCGGGACGCCGGCGGCGGCCGCGTCGGCCTCCAGGGCGTCGAAGCCCTTCTTGATCGCGTCCTGGTGCGAGCCGGAGAAGGAGGTGAAGACCAGGTCGCCCGCGTAGGGGTGGCGCTCGGCCACCGGCATCTGGTTGCAGTACTCGGCGGTGCGGCGGATCTCGTCGATGTCGGAGAAGTCGATCATCGGGTCGATGCCCTGGGAGAACAGGTTCATCCCGACGTTGACCAGGTCCAGGTTGCCGGTGCGCTCGCCCTGCCCGAACAGGCAGCCCTCGACGCGGTCGGCGCCGGCCATCACGGCCAGTTCGGCGGAGGCCACGCCGGTGCCCCGGTCGTTGTGCGGGTGGGTGGACAGGCAGACGAACTCGCGGCGCGACAGGTTCCGCGACATCCACTCGATCTTGTCGGCGTAGACGTTCGGGGTGGAGCGCTCGACCGTGGTCGGCAGGTTCAGGATGATCTCGCGGCCCTCGCCGGGCTGCCAGACGTCCATCACCGCCTCGCAGACCTCCAGCGCGTAGTCCAGCTCGGTGTCGATGAAGATCTCCGGCGAGTACTCGTAGCCGAAGACCGTCTCGTCGCCCAGGATCTTCTCGGCGTACTCCATCACCAGGCGGGTGCCGTCCACCGCGATGGCCTTGATCTCGTCCTTGCTCGCCTTGAACACCACCCGGCGGAACAGCGGCGAGGTCGCGTTGTACAGGTGGACGGTGGCCCGCGGGGCGCCCTTCAGCGACTCGACGGTGCGCTCGATCAGGTCCTCGCGGGCCTGGGTCAGCACCGAGATGGTGACGTCCTCGGGGATCGCGCCCTCGTCGATCAGCGAGCGGACGAAGTTGAAGTCGGTGGCGCCGGACGACGGGAAACCGACCTCGATCTCCTTGTAGCCCATCTTCACCAGCAGGTCGAACATCTTGCGCTTGCGGGCCGGCGACATCGGGTCGATCAGCGCCTGGTTGCCGTCGCGCAGGTCGGTGGACAGCCAGCGCGGGGCCTGGGTGATCACCTTGCTCGGCCAGGTGCGGTCCGGCAGGTCGATGGTGCCGAAGGGTACGTAGCGCTGGAACGGCATCCCCGAGGGCTTCTGCTGCACGGTGGCGGCGGTGATCGGGGTGGGGCGGTCGATGAACGCGCGGGCGACGGAGGACTGTTCGGTCATGGGTGAGGCTCTCGGCTTCCCTTGTCGAAGGCGGTCTGCGGTCCGGGGGACAGGACACCCGAACTCGGCCGACTGAATGCGCCGCGAAAGATCACACTGGGCGCAACACGACTCCCCGCGGCGAGGGGGCCGGCCTTGACTGGACTACAGGCCCTCGCCGCGGCAGCTAAGAAGAAGCAGCCGGATACGCATGATGCCGCCACTGTAACAAGACCGGGCGGGACGGCGCAGTGAGCCCCGCCACGATCCCACCCACTGAGACGGCTCCGCTCTCCCGCCCCGCTCCCTCCCCGCTCCCCCGCCCGTCCCCGCCGCGCGCCCGCCGCACCCTGGGGGCCCTCCCCCACCGCGACCCGAACGGGCTGCGGGGAGTTGGTGAAAAGCCTCGGCAAACCCCTTCGTTGCGTAGCACACTGACAACCATGCGTATCCAGGTCACCCGCACCGGCGGGCTCGCCGGCCTGCTCCGTTATGCCGAGATGGACACCGTGGAGCGCCCGGACGCCCCGCACGTGCACGCCCTGGCGCGCGAGGCGGTGGCCGGCGGGCTGCGCGCGCCCGCGTACGGCGTGCCCGACGGCTTCCACTACGAGATCACCGTCGACGGCCGCACCGTCCACTGCGCCGACCCGAAACTCACCGACTCCCAGCGCGAACTGGTCAGCCTGGTGCTGCGCGAGGGCGCCTGACGCCGCGTCAATCCGTCGGCACGGCTTGGACGTTCAGATCCAGCCGTGCAGCGAGGCCAGGAAGCCCGCCGGGTCGTCGCGGTGAATGCAGTGCCCGGCGCCCGGCACGGTGCGCACCTCGAAGCCGCGGCGGCGCAGCTCGGCGGCGTCCTCCGCCGCCACCAGGGCGCTCGGGTCGGCGAGTTGGACCAGCGAGGGGACGGCCGGGGCGTCCGGCAGCACGGACAGCCCGGGGTGCGCCCACAGGCCGAGCGCGGTGTCGCTGTCCCAGCACGCCAGGGAGGCGACTTCGGCGTCCACGTCCTCGGCGGCCCAGCCGGGGTGCATGGTCGCGATGAACTGCCTGGTCCCGAAGCGCTTGAAGCCGATGAAGGGCTCCGGCCCGAGCCCCGGGCGGTCGTAGACGAACGCGGGGTCGCTGTAGACCGCCCGGGCCGGCTTCAGCCGCTCGACCGCCAGCCGGAGCGCCAGGGCGCCCATCGAGTGGCCGATCGCCAGCTCGGCGCCGACGGGCAGGGTGTCGACCAGGTCCTCGGCGAACTGCTCGGGCCCGTACCGTTCGGCCGGCGTCCCGCCGGTGCCGCGCGGGGAGGCGCCGTGACCGCGCAGGTCGACGGCGAGCACCCGGTAGCCGCGCTCGGCGAGCGCAGGACCGATCACCCGCCAGGTGCGGTGGTCGGCCTGGATGCCGTGCACCAGCAGCGCGGTGCGCCCGCCCGTGCCCCACTCGTGGGTGTGCAGTTCCATCCCGGCCGACCCTCCCCTTGCGACGCACTTGACGTGCTGGACGTGCAGGACGTGCTGGACCCGCCGAACGTACCGGCCGGGCCGGACGTACCGAACCCGCCAACCCGCCGAACCCGCCGAACCCGCCGGCCCGGCGGACCCGGCGGAGCCACCGTCAGAAGCCGAGCTTGCGCAGCTGCTTGGGGTCGCGCTGCCAGTCCTTGGCCACCTTGACGTGCAGGTCCAGGTAGACCGGGGTGCCCAGGAGCGCCTCGATCTGCTTGCGGGCGGTGGTGCCGACGTGCTTGAGCCGGGCGCCCTTGGCACCGATCACGATGGCCTTCTGGCTCTGCCGCTCGATGTACACGTTGGCGTGGATGTCCAGCAGCGGGCGGTCGGCGGGGCGGCCCTCGCGCGGGATCATCTCCTCGACCACCACGGCCAGCGAGTGCGGCAGCTCGTCGCGCACGCCCTCCAGTGCGGCCTCCCGGATCAGCTCGGCGACCATGGTCTGCTCGGGCTCGTCGGTGAGGTCGCCGTCCGGGTACAGCGGCACGCCCTCGGGCAGCAGCTTGGTCAGCAGCTCGGCCACCAGCTCGACCTGCTGGTCGCCGGCCGCCGACACCGGGATGATCTCGGCCCACTCGATGCCGAGTTCCGCGCCCAGCTGCTGGACGGCGATCAGCTGCTCGGCCAGCCGCTTGGAGTCGACCAGGTCGGTCTTGGTGACGATCGCGACCTTCGGCGTCTTGCGGATCTCGGCGAGCTCCTTGGCGATGAACTTGTCGCCGGGGCCGAGCTTCTGGTCGGCGGGCACGCAGAAGCCGATCACGTCGACCTCGGCCCAGGTGGTGCGGACCAGGTCGTTGAGCCGCTCACCGAGCAGGGTGCGGGGCTTGTGCAGCCCGGGGGTGTCCACCAGCACGAGCTGGGAGTCGGGGCGGTGCACGATGCCGCGCACGGTGTGCCGGGTGGTCTGCGGACGGTCGGAGGTGATCGCGACCTTCGTCCCGACCAGGGCGTTGGTCAGGGTCGACTTGCCCGCGTTGGGACGGCCGACGAAACACGCGAACCCGGAGCGGTACGGGGAGGAAGGGGCATTCATGGCACCCATTGTCGCCGATCGCCGGGGCCGCCCCGGTCACCGGGCGCACCCGGCCGCTCCCCGCGCGTCCGACCGCCCCGGCCACCCGCCCGATCTTCCGCCGCCCGACCGTCCCGGCTCGACCGTCCCGGCTCGACCGTCCCGGCCGCCCGTCCGACCGTCCCCGCCCGGCCGCTCAGTCGGCCTTCTTCTTGCCGCCACCCGTGATCGCGCCGACCAGGACGAGCGCCAGCAGGGTCAGGGTGCCGGCCAGCCACCACGGGGAGTCGGTCTCGTGCCAGCGTCCGAAGCCCATGACGCAGAGGATCAGTCCGCAGAAGAACGCCGCGACGCCCATGTCCCCTCCCCTGCCGGGACCGGCCCCGGCCGGTGCGATTATCGCACCCAAGGGGTGGGCGGAAAGGCCGGCGGGACTCCTTCCGGACACCCCGCCCGCCCGGGCCGCGGCCCGCCCCTCACTCCGCCGCGGCGGCCAGCTTCAGCGCCCCGTCCGGCCCGGCCAGCAGCACCGGCGTCCCGGCCCCGCCCAGGTCCCGCACGGCGGCCAGGTCGCCCGCCGCCGGGGCGTCCGCCTCGGACACCACCGCGGCCGCCTCCAGGCTCTTCGCCCCGCTCGCCACCGCCATCGCCACCGCCGTCTGCAGCGCGCTCAGCTTCAACGACTCCAGCGCCACCGTCCCGGCCACGTACGTCCGGCCGGTCTCGTCGCGCACCGCGGCCCCCTCGGCCACGCCGTTGCGGGCGCGGGCCGAGCGGGCCAGCGTGATGATCTTCTTGTCCTCGGGGTCCAGCTCGGAAATCTCGGTCATGGCCCGAGCATAGTTACCGCCCCCGGCCCGCCGGCCGCCCAGCCCGGCACCCGCCGGCGGTCCCGCCAGCCCGGCGCCCGGCAACGGTCCGCCCAACAGCGGTCCGCCCGGCAACAGTCCGCCCGGCCCGGCGCCCCGACGGCGGTCCGGACCGGGCGGCGGCCGGTGCTCAGTGCCCGGTCGGGTTGGGCGGGCCCGGCCGGAGCACCTTCACCAGGGCGGGCGGGCCGTCGGGCTGCTCGGCGGCCTTCGCGTGCCGCTCCTTCCAGTACGGGTTGTCCTGCGGCAGGTGGCTGCTGACCCGGCCGTACATGCCGAAGGTCAGCACCACGAAGCCGAAGACGAAGCTGAAGATGACGTTGGAGATGTGGAAGGCGAGCCGGTTGGCGCTGGAGTCCAGCACCATCAGGCCGACGAAGCCGGCCAGCACGAACAGCACGCCCATGGCCATGTTGATGTTCGAGGCGGTGTTGCCGCCGATCACGGCGCCCAGGATCAGGATCCCGCCGGCCACCAGCGAGAGCACGCTCAGCGCCCCGTTGCTGGACAGGCCGATCACCTCCTTGCCCGACGTGTCCAGGAAGCCCGGGTGGGCCCCGGTCAGGCCGAGGATGCCGAACACCACCAGGAACAGCCCGCACAGCCCGGCGCCGTAGCGGTAGACCGTGCCGAGCCGGTGGTCGACCGGGAGTTCGTCGTGCAGTTTCATCGGGTCCTCCCCGCGTGGTCGGACCGGAGGAACGGCACTTCGTGGAGGTAGAGCGACCCGCACTGCTGGCAGCAGTGCAGCCCGGTGCCCCAGTCCTCCTCCGGCCTGCTCTCGGCGTCCGAGACGATCTCGGCGCCGCACATGCCGTGCGAAGGGTCGACGGCACGGACCACGTGCCACCTGGCCACCCCGCCGGCCGGCCCGCTCGGGCCGTACTCCGCGCGCAGTAGATGTGCCATGTCTTCCACGGTGCGCACGCCCGGAGGGGCATCGCAAACGGGCCCCGGGACGGGGCGTCCCAACCGGCACCACCGATTGGGACGCCCCGTCCAAGGGCCCGTCGGAACAGCACGGGGGCCGGGGGGCCGGAGAGGCCCAGGAGGCACAGGAGGCCCGGGAGGCGCAGGAGGCCCTGGAAGGGCCCGGGAGGCTAGGAGGCGGCCTCCTCGGCCTGCGCCTCGCTCTCCTCCGCGACCCGCACCGGGGCGGCCACCACGGTGCCGATCCGGTTGCGGCGGCCCGCCGAGCTCTCCGCGGTCAGGCTGATCGCGGCCAGCCCGCTGCCCTCGGGCACCGGCACCTCGCAGGAGGAGCCGGGGATCGGCACCCGGCCCAGGCACTTGGCCAGCAGCCCGCCGACGGTCTCGACGTCCTCGTCGTCCAGTTCGATCCCGAACAGTTCGCCGAGGTCCTCCACGGTGAGCCGGGCGGTGATCCGGTAGGAGCCGTCGCCGAGGTCCTCGACGGGGGCGATCTCCCGGTCGTACTCGTCGGTGATCTCGCCGACGATCTCCTCCAGGATGTCCTCGATGGTGACCAGTCCGGCGGTGCCGCCGTACTCGTCGATCACGATCGCGACGTGCGAGCGCATCTGCTGCATCTCGCGCAGCAGGTCCGCGGCGGGCTTGGAGTCGGGGACGAACACCGCCGGGCGCATCACCGAGTCGACCTGGTCGGACTCGGCGTCCCGGTTGATGTGGGTGCGGCGCACCAGGTCCTTGAGGTAGACGATGCCGACCACGTCGTCCTCGTTGTCGCCGACCACCGGGATCCGCGAGAAGCCGGAGCGCAGCGCCAGCGTGAGGGTCTGCCGGACGGTCTTGTGCCGCTCGATCATCACCAGGTCGGTGCGCGGCACCATCACCTCGCGCACGATGGTGTCGCCCAGCTCGAAGACCGAGTGCACCATCCGGCGCTCCTCGTCCTCGATCAGGTCGTCCTTCTCGGCGAGGTCGACCAGGGCCCGCAGTTCGGCCTCGGAGGCGAACGGGCCCTCCTTGTACCCCTTGCCGGGCGTCAGCGCGTTGCCCAGCAGGATCAGCAGCCGCGGGATCGGCCCGAGGATCCGAGCCAGCGGCAGCAGCACGTAGGAGGCGGCGGTGACGGTGCTCAGCGGGTGCTGGCGGCCGATCGTGCGCGGGGAGACCCCGACCGCGACGAAGGACACCAGCACCATCACGCCGAACGCCACCAGCACGGCCTGCCAGGTCTGCTGGAAGCTGCGCACGCACACCACGGTGACCAGCACCGCGGCGCCCATCTCGCTGGCGACCCGGATCAGCGTCGCCAGGTTCAGGTAGCGAATGTTGTCGGAGGCCAGGGTCAGCAGCCGGTCGGAGCCGCGCCGCCCGGAGCGGACCGCCTCCTCGGCCCGGAAGCGGGACATCCGGGAGATGCCCGCCTCGGCGCACGCCGCCAGCCAGCCCAGGCCGACCAGC
Source organism: Kitasatospora sp. NPDC057198 (assembly GCF_042670125.1). Classification (NCBI taxonomy): domain Bacteria; kingdom Bacillati; phylum Actinomycetota; class Actinomycetes; order Kitasatosporales; family Streptomycetaceae; genus Kitasatospora; species Kitasatospora sp. NPDC057198. The sequence goes on from NZ_JBHUWH010000022.1 coordinate 27,561, forward strand.
AGCAGCGCGCCGATCAGGAAGCTCGTACTCTCACCACTCACAGCGGGCCGGCCCTCAGTGGACGGTCGGCGCGGGCGACAGGCCGGACAGGCCGCGGCCGGCCCGCCAGTCGTCCAGGATCCGCTTCTGGAGGGCGAACATCTCGCGCTCCTCGTCGGGCTCCTCGTGGTCGTAGCCGAGCACGTGCAGCACCCCGTGGACGGTGAGCAGCTGCAGCTCCTCGTCCATCGAGTGCTTGGTGGGGGCGGCGAGGCCCTGCTGCTTCGCCACCTCGGGACAGAGCACGATGTCGCCGAGCAGGCCCTCCGGCAGGTCCTCGCCCTCCTTGCCCGGACGCAGTTCGTCCATCGGGAAGGACATCACGTCGGTCGGTCCTGGCAGGTCCATCCACTGGACGTGCAGCTCCGCCATCGACTCGCTGTCGTAGAGGATGACGGAGAGTTCGGACTGCGGATGGATCCGCATCTTGTCGAGGGCGTAGCGGGCGACGTCGAGGATGGACTCCTCGTCGACGTCCCACCCGGACTCGTTGGCGATGTCGATCGACATGGAGGGCTCAGTACTCAGCTTTCGGTGCGATGGGACTGCCGGGGCGCCCGGGCGCCCCGCCGTTGGACGGGTTTGCGGTCGCCGGACTCCTCGGCCTCCTGCCGGGCGTCCCAGCGTTCGTACGCATCCACGATGCGGCCGACCAGCTTGTGCCGCACCACGTCGGTGCTGGTCAGCACCGAGAAGTGGATGTCGGGCACGTCGGCGAGGATCTCCTGGACGACCTTGAGGCCGGAGCGGGTGCCGCCCGGCAGGTCGATCTGGCTGGTGTCGCCGGTCACGACCACCCGGGAGTTGAAGCCCAGGCGGGTCAGGAACATCTTCATCTGCTCGGGCGAGGTGTTCTGCGCCTCGTCGAGGATGATGAAGGCGTCGTTCAGGGTGCGGCCGCGCATGTACGCGAGCGGGGCCACCTCGATCGTCCCCGCCGCCATCAGCCGCGGGATCGAGTCGGGGTCCATCATGTCGTGCAGCGCGTCGTACAGCGGGCGCAGGTACGGGTCGATCTTCTCGTAGAGGGTGCCGGGCAGGAAGCCCAGCCGCTCCCCCGCCTCGACGGCCGGCCGGGTCAGGATGATCCGGTTGACCTCCTTGGCCTGCAGCGCCTGCACGGCCTTGGCCATCGCCAGGTAGGTCTTGCCGGTGCCGGCCGGGCCGAGGCCGAAGACGATGGTGTGCTTGTCGATCGCGTCGACGTAGCGCTGCTGGTTGAGCGTCTTGGGGCGGATGGTGCGGCCCCGGTTGGACAGGATGTTCGCCGTGAACACCTCGGACGGGGCCGGGTGGGCCGGGTCCTCGGCGGCACTCCTGAGCATGGTGATGGAGCGCTCCACGGCGTCCTCCGTCAGGGGTTGGCCGGTGCGCAGCACCAGCATCATCTCGGTGAAGAGCTGCTTGACGAGCGCGACCTCGGCGGGCGTGCCGGTGGCCGTCACCTCGTTTCCGCGGACGTGGATGTCGGCGCCCGGGAAGCCTTCCTCGATCACTCGCAGGAGCGAGTCGGCCGCGCCCAGCAGGGTGACCATCGGGTGCTTCTCCGGAATGACGATCCGGGTGCTGGTGGACGCCTCGTCGGGGCGCCGCTGTCCGTCGGTTCGGGTCTGCGGTGTGTCAGTCATGGGTCGGCGCTGCGGCCTGCCTCATCCCAATCCGTCGTGTCGTGTGGCTCGGGCTCTCCGGGTCACCAGGGTACGCCGCGCAGGTGTTCGCCGGAGCGGCGCGGCGGCTTCGATGGTGGGGGCTTTCGCCCCGATGTGCGAGCGGTTTTCCGGCGTACGGCCCGCGTGCGGCCCGCGTACGGCCCGGTGGCGGTCAGCGGCGCGGCGGGACGGGGATCCGCGCCAGGTCCTCGGCGACCACGATCTCGCCGTCGAAGTGCGTCCGGGCCTCCGCGAGGTGGCCGGCCAGGTCCGGGTAGCGCTGCGAGAAGTGCGTGAGCACCAGCGTGCGCACCCCGGCCGCGGCGGCCACCCGGGCGGCCTGGGCCGCGGTGAGGTGGCCGTGCTCCTCGGCGAGCCCGGCGTCCTGCTCGAGGAAGGTCGCCTCGATGGCCAACAGGTCGGCGCCCTCGGCGAGTTCGTGCACCCCGTCGCAGAGCCGGGTGTCCATCACGAAGGCGAACCGCTGGCCCGGCCGGACCTCCCCGGCCTGCTCGGCGGTGACCGTCCGGCCGTCCAGCTCGACCCGGCCCTCGCGCTGCAGCACGCCCACCGCGGGGCCGCGCAGGCCGAGTTCGCGCAGTCTGTCGGGCCGCAGCCGGAAGCCGTCCGGCTCGGTCAGCCGGTAGCCGAACGACTCCACCGGGTGGGACAGCCGCACCGCGCGGAGTTCGAACGGGGCGCCCGGCGCGTCCAGCGGGCCAGCGGCGGTGACCGGGTGCTCCCGGATCTCGGCCGTCGCGTGGTAGGCGCTGGCGTGCCGCAGCCGGTCGAAGAACTCCTGGCCGGAGGCCGGGTAGTAGGCGTCCACCGGGTGCGGCACCCGGTCCAGGTTGATCCGCTGCACGATGCCGGGCAGCCCCAGGCAGTGGTCCCCGTGGAAGTGCGACACCGCGATCCGGGTGATCCCGGTGGCGGTCACCCCGGCGTGCAGCATCTGCCGCTGGGTGCCCTCCCCGGGGTCGAACAGCAGCCCCTCGCCGTCCCAGCGCAGCAGGTACCCGTTGTGGTTGCGGTGCCTGGTCGGCACCTGGCTGGCGGTGCCGAGGACGACGAGTTCACGCTGCGACAACGCTCAGACCAGCCCCTCGGTGAGCGGCTTGCCGCCCAGCACGTGCACGTGCGCGTGGAAGACCGTCTGCCCGGCGCCCGCACCGGTGTTGAAGATCAGCCGGTACGCCTCCAGGCCCTCGCCGGCCGCCGCCCCGCCCGCCTCGGTGAGCAGCTCGGCCGCCACCTCCGGCTCGGCGGCGGCCAGTTCGGCCGCGTCGGCGTAGTGCACCCGCGGGATCACCAGCAGGTGCGTGGGCGCCTGCGGGTTGATGTCCCGGAACGTCAGCGTCCGCTCGGTCCTGCGCACCACGGTCGCCGGGATGTCCCCCGACACGATCTTGCAGAACACACAGTCCGCCTGCGGCTCGCCGGCCATCTCCCGCGCTCCTCACCTGAACCCGATCACTGGTGCCACGACCTTACAGCCGCCGGAGCACCGTGATCCGGCAGATCCGCCAGCACCCGCACCACCCGCGCCGCCGCCACCCGCCGCCACCCGCCGTCGCCCCGGCCGCCCCGGCCGCCCCGGTCGCCCCCGCCGGGGTCAGTCCAGCGCGGGCGCGGTCCTGGCCGGGGTGCGGTCCAGGGTCTCCAGGGCCAGCCGGACGGCGGTCTCCAGCTGGGGGTCGCGCCCGGCCGCCCAGTCGTGCGGGGCGATCGGCACCTCGACGTCGGGGGTGACGCCCCGGTTCTCCAGGTGCCAGCCGTAACCCTCCACCCAGTACGAGTACTTGGGCTGGGTGACCAGCGTCCCGTCGACCAGCGTGTACCTGCTGTCGATGCCGATGACGCCGCCCCAGGTGCGGGTGCCGACCACCGGGCCGATGCCGAGGGCCTGGATCGCGGCGTTGACGATGTCGCCGTCGGAGCCGGAGAACTCGTTGGCCAGCGCCACCACCGGGCCGCGCGGGGCGTCGCCGGGGTACGGCTCGGGGTGGAGCAGGTCGCGGCCGTGGTTCCAGCCGACGATCCGGCGGGCCAGCTTCTCCACGACCAGCTGGGAGGTGTGGCCGCCGCGGTTCTCCCGCAGGTCGAGGACGACGCCCTCCAGGGACATCTCGAACCGCAGGTCGCGGTGGAGCTGCGCCCAGCCCGCGCTCTGCATGTCGGGGACGTGCAGGTAGCCGAGCCGCCCGCCGGACAGCTCGCGGACGGCGGCCCGCCGCCCGGCCACCCAGTCGTGGTAGCGCAGCGCCTCCTCGTCGTCGAGCGGCACCACCACCGGGTGCCGCTCGCCGCCGTCCTTGCCGCTGACGGTGAGCTCGACCGGCTGGTCGGCGGTGCCGGCCAGCAGCGGGGCCGGGCCGGTGACCGGGTCGACCGGGCGGCCGTTGACCGCCAGGATCGCGTCCCCGGGGCGGATCGCCGCCCCGGGGGCGGCCAGCGGGGAGCGGGCCCGCGGGTCGGAGGACTCGCCGGGCAGCACCCGGGCCACCCGCCACACCTCGCCGTCGCGCACCAGGTCCGCGCCGAGCAGGCCCTGCTGCCGGGCCGGTTCGGTGCCCCGGCCGGGCGGCAGCACGTACGCGTGCGAGGTGCCGAGCTCGCCGACCGTCTCCCACAGCAGGTCGACCAGGTCGGAGTGGCTGCCGACCCGCTCCACCAGCGGCCGGTAGCGGGCCAGCACGCCCGCCCAGTCGACGCCGGACAGGTCGGCGCGCCAGAAGTTGTCCCGCATCAGGCGGCCGTTCTCGTCGAACATCTGCCGCCACTCGACGGCCGGGTCGACGGTGACCCGGACCCGGTCCAGGCCGACGTCGCCCTCCTCGTCCTCCCCGGCCTTCTGGTCGGCGGGCACGATCCGCAACGAACCGCCGTCGAGCACCGCCAGCCGGGCGCCGTCGCCGCTGACCGCGAACGCGTCGACGCCGGTGAGCAGTTCCTCCGCCCTGCGCTTGGCCAGGTCGAACCGCTCCAGCGCGGTGCGGGCCGGCTCGTCGTCCAACGAGGCCGCGCTGTCGCCGAGTTCACCGCCGAACGGGTACCTGGTCCACAGCACCCCGTCCTTGGCGGCCCGCAGCACGCCGAACCGCCCGGCCTCCACCGGGAACGGCACGATCCGGTCGGCGATGCCCTCCAGGTCGACCCGGGTGCTCGGCACCGCCGCGGCGTCCTTCTCGCCGTCCTTGGCGTCCTCCTCCTCGCCGCCCACCGGCCGCCCGCCGCGCCGCGGACCGAACGGCGACGGGGTCTCGGCGGCCAGCGTCAGCAGGTACGGGCGGGTGCCGCCGGGGAAGGACAGGTCGAAGGCGTGCTGGTCGTACACCGGGTCGAAGCTGCGCACCGAGAGGAACGCCAGGTGCTTGCCGTCCGCGGTGAAGGCCGGCGAGTAGTCGTGGAAGCGCTGCGGGGTGGCCTCGTTGACGGTGCGCGAGGTCAGGTCGGCCAGCATGATCTGCCGCAGCGACCACGGGCCGAGCACCGGCTGCGACCAGGCCAGCCACGCCGAGTCCGGGCTGAACACCAGCCCGGAGACCTCGCCGTCGCCGCTGCGCGCCAGCTCGTTCACCGCGCCGTCGCTGAGCGCCACCAGCAGCACCCGGCCGTCGTGCGAGGCCACCGCCACCTGCTTGCCGTCCGGCGAGACCACCAGCGCGCGCACCCGCCCGAGCTGCCCGACCGCCAGCCGCCGGCGCTCCGCGCCCAGCACCGCCGGGGCGTGCACCAGCGCGTCCTCGCCCTCGGCGTCGGTGACCCACACCGCGCCCTGCGCGCCGTCCTCGCCGGGCACCACCCGGGCCAGCCGGGCCCGGGCGCCCGGCGTCTCGTCCAGCACCCGGGCCGGGCCCTCCCGGTGGGTCACCCAGTGCACGGTGCCGCGCACCACCACGGCCGCGGCCCGGCCGGTGCGGTCCGGGGCGGCGGACTCCACCTGCCCGGCGGCGGAGGTCGGGTGCGGCAGGCGGCGGGTGCCCGGCCCGGCCGGCCGCACGTCCAGCCGGCGCGGCTCGGCGCCGTCCAGGTCGTCCAGCAGCCACAGCTCGCCCGCGCTCTGCCAGACCACCCGGGTGCCGTCGGTGGACGCCTGCCGGGCGTAGAAGCCGCTGTCCGCCGGGCCGTGCGCCCGCAGGTCGGAGCCGTCCGGGAGGCTGGAGTACAACCGCCCGGTGCCCTCGTGGTCGGACAGGAACGCGACCCGCTCGCCGACCCACATCGGGCACTCCAACTGCCCGTCCAGGTCGGCGTGCAGGCGCTCGAACGTGCCCGCCCCGATCCACAGCTTCCCGGCCCGGCCGCCCCGGTAGCGCTTCCAGTGCGCGGCCTCCCGGTTGTGCGTGCCCAGCAGCACCCGCCCGCCGGTCGCCCCCTCCGGCACCGGCTCGAACGCCAGCGACCCGACCGGTCCGTACGGCAGCCGCGACGGCTCCCCGCCGTCCAGCGGCAACGCGAACGCCCAGGTCCGCCGGATCGTCTCCTGCCCCGCGGTGGTGATCGCCACCGGCCGCCCGTCCGGGCTCCACCCCACCAGCGCGGTGAACGGGCTCCCCCAGTACGTCAGCCGCCGCGGCGCGCCGCCCTCTACCGCCCCGACGTGCACCTCCGGCGCCCCGTCCCGGGTGGACGCCCAGGCCAGCGACTTCCCGTCCGGCGAGAACCGCACCCCGCCCACCGGCGCCCGGTCCGCCGTCACCCGCCAGGCCCGCCCGCCCTCCACGGGCGCCAACCAGACGTCGTCCTCGGCGACGAAGGCCACCAGGCCGCCGTGCAAGTGGGGGTGCCGCAAGTACCCGCGCGTAGATTCGGTCATCCCGCCAGCGTAGGACGCCGGGCCCGCGATCCGTCAGAAAACTGCTGCGCCATGGCGAAACCACCGGACGAAACCGGGGAGCACCCCCGGAGGGCGGACCCGGGGGCGCGGGAACCGCGCCTCCGCTACCCCCAGCGCCCCGTGCGGCCGAGCAGCAGCGCGCCGGCCGCGACGCCCGCCGTGGAGGTGCGCAGGACGGAGGGGCCGAGGCGGTGCGGTGCGGCGCCGGCCTCCGCGAAGGCGGCGATCTCGTCCGGGGAGACGCCCCCCTCGGGCCCGACCACCAGGACGATCTCGCCGGCGGCGGGCAGCGCCGCGGTGGCCAGCGGCAGCGACCCCTCCTCGTGCAGGACGGCCGCGAAGTCCGCGGCGGCGAGCAGCGGCAGCAGTTGCCGGGTGGTCACCGCGTCCCGGACTTCGGGGAAGCGCAGCCGCCGGGACTGCTTGCCGGCCTCGCGGGCGGTGGCCCGCCACTTGGCGAGGGCCTTGGCGCCGCGTTCGCCCTTCCACTGGGTGATGCAGCGGGAGGCGGCCCAGGGGACGATCACGTCGACGCCGGCCTCGGTCATGGTCTCGACGGCGAGTTCGCCGCGGTCGCCCTTGGGGAGCGCCTGGACGACGGTGATCCGGGGCGCGGGGGCGGGTTCCTCGCGGACGGCGCCGACCAGCACGTCGAGGGCGTCCTTGCCGTGCAGCGCGGCGACGGTGCCGTCAGCGCCGCGGCCGCGGCCGTCGGCGAGGGTGAGCGCCTCGCCGGGCTCCAGGCGCTTGACGGCGACGGCGTGCCGGCCCTCGGGGCCGTCGAGGCGGACGGTCGTGCCGGGGGCGGCCCCCGCCAGGTCGTCGACGACGAACACGGGTGCGGTCATCGGTGCAGCGG